>WQTY01000100.1 GCA_009786045.1 Pseudomonadota bacterium
ATCGACGGCCGAAAGCTCCTCGATGGCGGTGTGACCGACAGCATTCCAGTCAAAGCCCTGCGTCAGATGGGCTTTCCAAAATGCCTCGTTGTCCTGACCCAAATCGATGGCTATCGCAAGAAACCCAGCCGCTCGCCACTTCCTCGCCTGCTCTATCGTCGCTATCCCGCCTTCGTCGAAGCCATCGCGCAGCGCCACCACCGCTACAATGCCACCCTCGATCACATCGCCGAACTCGAAGCCTCCGGGCAGATCTATGTGCTGCGCCCAAGCCGCAAGGTCAACATTAAGCGCCTCGAACGCAACCCCGAGCGCATCCTTGAGATGTACGAACTTGGCCGAAAAGACGCCCTTGAACATCTTAAAAAGATTCAGGCATTCCTGAGCGATTCTGCACAAATGTAAGGTTTGATGAGGAGGGGGCCGAGCCCCCTGCGCCGCTATCGCACTCGCCTTATCACTGACGGCAGGGTCGCGGCGTCGAAATGGTGCAGATTCCAGGAAGCAATGCATCAAGCTGTAGCCTCCCTCCGCGTCTGCCCTTCTGGGTTTCAATCTTTGCCCTGTGATCTGCTTTGATCTTGATACCCTGTACGGGCGTAGCGTGCTACGCCCTGCTGATGGCATGCCATTTTTTTAAGGTGTAGGTATTGAAGTTCACTTTTATGCTGGCTATGGTCGAAACAATGCCGCTGGAGCAAAGCTTGTATTTTGCGCAAGCATACGCAAATAAATCATTTGTGTATGCAGCAAAAGACCTGTGTCAGTAGTGAAGTCAAAATAAAAATCAATTCCCAAAAACAGCGTGATGTGCCTGGCAAAAGGAGCTGAATAATGAATAAGCGATATACTTCTCATGCATTATTTATTCATCTGGCCATCGGATTGGCGTTGTGTCTGGCACTTCTCGTGCCGTCTGCTGTCCATGCGGAAGAGCAGGCTGTCGCGGAAGCGGAGGATAGTTGGTACCTCGATTATGGGACAGGGATGGGGTATTTGGGCTACAAGGGCGGGTGGACGGAAGGAAAGTGGGGCTATGGCCTTTTTGCGGCTTACACGCTCGGGGTGCGTGTGGACTGGTGGGGCCTTTATCTCGGTTTTCGCTTAGGCGATGCATCGCTTGAACGTTTAGAACTGCGTGAAGATTTGAGCAGCGAGAATATGCTGGGTCCATTGGCACTTGGATTTTCGATTGGTCCAAGGTTTTTCTGGGATTATGGTCAGCTGAAACTTTGGGGCCAGGTATCATTTGCGCTGGGTAATTACGGATACGACACCATTGGTTCTGAGCTTTCTGTGGGTTTCACTTACTATTTCAGGCAGCTTGCCAGGATCTTTGGCTTTTATCTTGGCCTGGAGCTCACTTATTATGTTGGTGCATCCAAATATTGGAGTCATCAAAAAGCTAAGATGGTGTGGGGGGCAACCTCTCACATCATGGTTAATCCAAAGCTTGGGATATATTTTTAGGTGAGCATGGGCTGGCAGTGAGAAGACAAGCCGCAGTTGTGCAGCATGCTGCCAGCGTGTCGGCATGTGGGCGGCATGTCGCAATCTGTTGCCTGGCATGATAAATGCATAAACTTCTGTAAAGGGATCCATCTGGGTGAGGCTGGATTAATCCCTTGTGGCAGACGTGCTGTGTTCACAGCGAAGTCAAAATAAAAATCAATATTTCAAAGCAGCGTGATGTGCCTGGCAAAAGGAGCTGAATGATGCGTAAGCGGTATTCTTCCCATTTATTCTTTATCCGCCTGGCCATCGGATTGGCATTGTGTCTGGCGTTTTTTGTACCGGCTAATCTTCATGCGCAAGACGCCGATTGGCCAGACGCCGATTGGTCAGACGCCGATTGGCCAGATGTCGATTGGCCAGACGCCGATTGGTCAGACGTCGATTGGTCAGACGCAGACTGGTCAGACTCAGACGCCGGCTGGTCAGACGCCGATTGGTCCTATACCACAGCAGATGAGCAGGACAATTCCCTGCCCCTTGATACTGGGGTCGATAATGCCAGTGCGCAAGATGACGATTCTGCGGCAGCGGCAGCGGAGCAAGGCAGAACCTGGAAGTTCGACAATGTGGTCAATGCGGGCTATTTGTGGGCTAATGGAGGGTGGACCGAAGGAGAATGGAGCAGAGGCTATCTCGTAAGCTATACGCTGGGGATTCGGGTGGACTGGTGGGGCATTTACGCCAATCTCCGGTTTGGCTCGGTAGATCTTCAACGTAAGGATCTACGAACGGATTTGGATTCAGATTGGGATAAGCCTGTGACAATGGGGGGCTCAATTGGCCCAAGGTTTTTTCTTGACTATGTCGGCTTAAATCTTTACGGCCAGGCTTCATTTGCGATGGCTCACTATGGATACCTTACCCTCGGGCCAGAATTTTCCGTGGGCTTGTCAGTAAGATTCAAGAGCTTGTTAGGCGATAATCTCGGAATCTTGTCAAATCTTCTTCTCGGTTTGGATTTCACCTATTACATCGGCGTATCCAAATATTGGGATCATCAGAAAGCCATGATGGTGTGGGGCGCTACCCACCACTTCATGCCACAGGTTAAACTTGGGTGGGGGTTTTAGGGAGGCGTGAGAACAAACCGCAGTGGTGCAGTATCTTCAGTCTGTAATAACACTACGATGAAGTGATTGAGGCGAAGAAGCGTTCGTAGCCGACATCTTTGGTTTTATTCCAGACCATCCAGCAGATTTTGCACTTTTTAAGGTATTGGTATTGAAGTTCACTTTTATGCTGGCTATGGTCAGAACAGTGCCTCTGGAGCAAAGTTTGTATTTTGCGCAAGCATCCGCAAGTAAAACATTTGCGGATGCTGAAAGAGTGCTGTGTTCAGAATAGAATAAAAATAAAAATCAATTTCAAAACAATGCCATGAACTTGGCAAAAGGAGCTGAATGATGAATAAGCGATATACTTTTCATGCATTTTTTATCCACCTGGTCATGGGATTGGCATTGTGTCTGGCACTTTTTGTGCCCATTCATGCCCATGCACAGGAGGCCGATCCGCCCTGTGCTTTCGCTGCAGCGGCGCCTGGGCAGTGCGATTCCTGGTATCTCGATATTGGGGCCAGGATGGGGTATTTGGGTTTTAAGGGTGGATGGACGGAAGGAAGGTGGGGCGATGGCTTTCTCATGGGCTATACGCTTGGGGTTCGGTTAGACTGGTGGGGCATTTATGCCAATCTTCAGATTGGCATTGCATCCCCTCAACGTGAAGATTTGCGGGCAGATGCCGTCTTTGGTGAAGGGGATCCATTCCCATTTGCAGCAGGATTCTCAATTGGTCCAAGGTTTTTTCTTGACTATGGCCAGATGAAGCTTTGGGGTCAGGCATCATTTGCGGTAGGTCAGTATGGTTACTTTACTTTAGGCCCTGAGTTTACCGCCGGTTTTACGTACTATTTCAGACAATTCAGAGTTGGTTTTGGTTTTTTTATCGGCCTGGATTTCACCTATTACATCGGTGCATCCAAATATTGGGATCATCAGAAAGCTAAGATGGTATGGGGTGCTACCCATCATATCATGCCTCAATTTCAGCTTGGGTTGCATTTTTAGCGATGCGTGTGGCATGCATGCCATTAACGGGGGATACGCGCTTTGGCGCGTATCCCGCATTTGCGTCAGAAATCATGTCGCAGATTTCAGCGTTTTTTCCTGGCAATGACGATTGAACGCGGCTTAAGCTGGTAATGACCCGTGACCATGCGTGACCCATCAAGCGTCACATTATAGGATTGCCTTTTATCCGTTTTGGTTGTCAGGAAATCCGTGTGATCAAAGTAAAATTGTGTATCGAGCAATACCTCCCACTCGCCCGTCTCCGGGAAATGGAAAACCGGCTCCAAGCTTGCCTCCATATTGATCATCACCGCCAGGGAATACGGCGTCGTAGCTGTCGCGGGATAATACATGGTCAGCATTTTGCCTTGCCAGTCATAGCCCTGCATCGCGTACCCCGATGGTGATCGCCAATCAACGCTTCCATACCCCTTTGGCGCCAGGAACTCAGAAAACTCCTTGCGAATCCTGATGAGCTTTCGCACAAAATCGTGCATCCGAACGTTGGCATCATTCGAGCGCCACTCTCCCCAGCGGAACCAGTTGTACTCGTTGTTGGCGTCATTGGCGAAGGCGTTGTTGTTGCCATACTGAGTGCGCATATACTCATCACCGCCAAGAATCATCGGTGTACCGTGGCTGACCATCAGGATCGTGAAAAAGTTGCGAATCATCTGGCGCTTGACAGCTTCGGCCCTCGGATCGTGGCACACGCCGGTGCTGAGGTTATAGCCTGACTCCCCGCACCAGGCCCGAGATCGATTATGACTATTGCCGTGATCCATTCCACAAAAGGCGTTGCCGGGATCGAAGCAGCAAAGCGGGTTTAGAGGGCCGCATCCGTTGCGCTTTTCGCTGTAGGTCACCAGGTCGTAGAGGGTGAAACCGTCGTGTGTGGTAATATTATTGATCGAGTGATAAGGGCGCCTGTCGTGATTGGAGAAAATCGCACTTGAACCCGTCAGGACATTTCCCATATCGATCGTACGGTTCCAGTCAGGCGGCAGCATGCTCCCGTTGGCGAGCGTGTAATTATCCTCATTGACAAAGGATCGCATAGCATCCCGATAAGGTCCATTCTGCTCACTCCAGGCAAAATCTGCCTTGCCCTTCGTATTATTTGGGAAACCACCAATCACGTAATACGTAAGAGCCCATGGTTCAGCAATGAGCCGCGTATTGTATTTCTGGAGCACCTCATCGTTAATGATGTCCTGTATGACGGTATTCTTAACGTTAGAGAGCCAGTTGGCCGAATCAGAGATCCAATTGTTCCAATCCCCCACACCTGTAGTTCCCAAAATCGGAGCCAGGTCGAATCGGAAACCATCAACGTGCATCTCCTCAACCCAGTAGCGCAGGTTGTCGATAATCAGCCGCTTAAAAGGCATGGCGGTGGTACGCATCGTGTTGCCAACCCCCGTTTGATCCAGATAATCGCATCGGTCATCGCGCAACATGTAATAAGACTGATTGTCTAGGCCCCGGAAGGAGTAGAGTGTTGCCGTTGATTTATCGCGTGAGTCCCACGCTCCCCAGAGCCCGCCTTCGCCAGAATGGTTAAAGACGATGTCGAGGATGACTTCGATGCCCGCCTGATGCAGTTTGTCGACCATCTCTTTGAATTCATCGGCGATGGCGTTGGCCTGGGCTCCTTTGCCGGCACTGTAGCGCTGAGCGGGGGCGAAATAATTGACCGTATTGTACCCCCAATAGTAACTACCATCATGTTCCATGACCGGCATAAGTTGAATCGCTGTGACACCGAGATCTTTAAGATACGCCGCTTTTTCTCCAATCGCACGGTAGGAGCCGGGGGCTGAGACATCAGGAGCTTGCGCAGTAAACCCGTAAGGATGCACTTCGTAAATGATGAGATCATTGACATTGTGCCCCTGGTGCGACTGGCTTTGTCTGGCTGTGCGCCACTGCGTCTCATGTTCGCTCCAGGCGTATTTGCTGTTAATGACGACAGACTTGGAAGCAGCTTTCCATGTGGAGACAGTGCGCTCCGAGCCTGAGGCAGGATTGCCGGCGTTCCAGTCGAAGTCGCGGTGGATGCGCCTGGCATAGGGGTCAATGAGCAATTTGTTGGGATTAAAGCGATTGCCCTGCGCATCGCAGTCGGACATGAAGCCAATGCCCGAACCAGGTGTGAAATTTTCATGATAGGGCCAGTTTGGCCCCCAGGCAACATAGCCGTAGTGTGTGCCAAATCCCGCGCCGCCGATGAAAACTGTCCAGATGTCAGAGCCAGGCTGCTTTATCATGGGAAAGCGCTGCTCAGGCAAATCCGTATCGGGATTGTCGGGATGAAAAATGAGCACCTCAATGCGCGTTGCGTGTTTGGAGTACACGGCAAAGGTTATGCCATTGTCGCTGACGGTGGTGCCAAGGATACCATAAAGTGCATCGCCGGTGAGATGCTGCAGGGAAGGGGCGAGCGAGCCAAGATTTTGCATTTGGCTGGGATCGCCGGGATCTGGCTTTTCGGGATCTGGCTTTTCTGTGTTTGTGTTGTTGCTGTTAGCATCCGTTTCACATCCGAATGTGAATAACCCAAGGCAGATATACAATGCCAGCAAAATACAATATCGAAGACGACACATGGCAACCTCTGAACGATTGGACAATGAATACGGCAAACAGAACAATGAAGCGGCATTCCCAACAGGGTGAAAGCTGTGTTGCCGGGAATTGGGTGCATTGCTCCAGGCCAGATATTCTTGCACAATATGTGCCAGCAGCCAGTTGTCGATGATGAGGCAAATGCAGGTGCAGACCAGCGCGTCTGCACCTTGCTCGCCCATACAGTACGTGCGCGTATCTGGCCTTCAGGCCTGGATAGCGCACGTCGCAGCCCGTATCCGGCCCTGACGGCCGGATAGGGCGCGTTTTGTTTTAACAATAAAGTTCATTCAAAATTATTCGACGCAGCCGAAGTTTGTGTGTTACCTTTCCAAATCCGGGCGATTGCCCGCGTGGGTTTCTTTGACAACGTAGGGAGGTGACGACATGAGAACGACATTATGGTTTGCTGTTCTAATCGCGACGCTTTTGCTCTTGGCCTGCAGCCCCCGCGAGTATGAATCCAAAAGCGGCACCCCCACCGTGCTGACGCCGGAAGGCAGTGCTGTTCATGTTGTCGATGATCGGGGTGTGCCTGACAATCAGGCCCCCACGCTGTTGGCGCCGACCGGGCAGGCGGGGACAGTCAACACTGTAGAAGTGCAGAACACCGGGCACGTCGAATTGCGGCCTTCGGGAATTGTGCAGTTCGAAAGTGATGCCGTTATTGTAGAACGGGAGCCTGCTCCGACAAGCTCTGTGCCACGCATGCCAGCTGCGGGTAGATCGAGTCCCAGTCATGGCGCAGGCCAGGCATCGATACTCAGCGGCAGCGGGGTCGTTTTCGATGAGGCGGCACCATCACCTGGCAGAGGGGGCGGTCCTCGCAATGCTGCGCCTCCTCCTCCCTCTGGCTCAGCAGCCAGGACGAGTACCACTGCGGGGCCTTCGAGACGTCCCACCCCTGGCGACGCCTATGCCTATCCCAACACCGAGGAGTATGCCGACTTTGAGCAGAATCGCTTCACGAGTGTAATGGAGAAACCGCTTTCGACGTTTGGTGCGGATGTCGATACGGCGTCGTACAGCATTTTCCGGCGTCAGGTGTACAACGGAAACACGTCTTTTGGCCTGCTGCGCACAGAGGAGATGGTCAACTATTTCCGCTACGACTATCCTCAGCCCAAAAAGGGCGAGCCGTTTTCGATCACGGCCGAGATGACGCCGTGCCCGTGGAATCCGCAGACCAAGCTTCTGCGTCTGGGGCTGGCGACGCGCCACATCGCGTCAGAGGACAGGCCTGCATCGAATTTCGTTTTTCTGGTCGATGTGTCGGGTTC
>WQTY01000101.1 GCA_009786045.1 Pseudomonadota bacterium
ATTCTAAAGCCAGGCAGCTGTCCCACCCCCCCGCCGATATATGCCCTAGAACGTCAATGTCACACCTGCCGTAGCGCCACCGTCGTGGAAAACGACACTCGGCACGATAGGCCGAGTCCCAACAATGGTATCGCCGCCGCTGTTCTGGACGGTATCCACCACCATGAGAACTATCCCGAGGACGGTGGCACCCACGCCTATGCCCGCCAATGCCCAGCCCGCCCTGTACATGCCATCATTCCTTTTGTAATCATCCTCTCCCCAAGCATCCACCCAATCCCACTCATAAGCGTTACCCAACAGAATGCCGCCTGTCAGCGCCGATGCAACACCCACGCCTGCGATGCCCACACCGACCCAAAGCATCGTCCGCTCGCTGAGCGGCGGACCGGGCATTGCAATGACCTGCGGCGCCCTGTTTCCGCTGCTGCCTTCGTGAATCGAGACCTCCAGTTCGAGGGTTTTGCCGCTGGTCACGCTGGCCATTCGATTGACAAACCTGCCCGATGACGTCGCAATGACGAGATTTCGCTCACCCGCGGCCACAGTGTGTGTGCCATCGCATTTAACGGGCGGGGCATTGTCGATGCTGACGGTGGCATTGGCCGGCCTGCAGCGCAAAACGAGGGTGCCATAACATGTCCGTTCGAGCTCTGAAACAAAGCTTCGGACATCCTTGGCATCGGGGACAGATCTTACGAGGGACTGGTACTCATAATAATGCGCGAGTGCCTGCGTGCAATTGCCATAAAGATGGTAGCTGCGGGCAATGTTGTAGGTCACATCGGGGATGGGATTGATGCGTTTGGCCCCGATAAAAACCTCAATGGCTTTGAGGTAGTTTGCGCTGTCAGACTTCCCCTCGTTAAAGAGCCGGATGCCTTCCATCATGTGCCGGCTGAATTCGTCATTCTGAGCCGTCGCGGTTGAGGGAGAAAACGCTGCAAATACCCAGGCGGCACAAAGAAGTGTCACAACACGATTACGCAGAAAATTCATCGGTTCTCCTTAAGATTCTCCACCATGCCATCAAAACCGGTCGCGATTTTCTGAGGGCAAGTTTTATTCCATACCCGTGTGCCGCTTAAGGTGCACACACAGAAACACCATGCAGAACCATGTTCTAAAACGTCATGGTCACGCCTGCCGCTGCCCCGCCTTCGTAAAAAACGACATTTGGCATAATGGTCTTCGTCTGCGCCATGCCGTCGCTGTGTTTGACGGCGTCGACAATCATGAGCACAATGCCGGCGACGCTGAGCCCAACGCCAACGCCCGTCACGGCCCAGCCAGCCTTGGTCATGGTGTCGTCGTCTCTCCCGTACCAATCGCAACCGTCCCAAGAAGAGTCTTTACACTTGTAAGCCTTATCGAGCAAAACGGCGCCTGTAATCGTTGCAATCGCCCCCCCGCCCGCAAGGCCAACGCCTGTCCAAAAAAGCTTCATGTCGCCAAGTGACGAACCGGCCATGACGATGACATCAGAGCTGGCTTCTTTCGGTTCATCGACCGTGATCTCAAGATCGAGAATCCTGTCTCCGGTAATGTTGACGGTTCGCGTGGCGGGTTTCCCCCCTCTGGGAGATTCGACTTTAAGCTGGCGCTGACCCAGGCGAACCATATGCTCAGCATTGCAGTGAACAGGCGAAGCACCGTCGATGCTGACGGTGGCATCCATGGGGCTGCAATACAGGTAAAGGGGAACGAGAAACTGCTCACACTCCAGTTGAAGGGCTGAGATAAAGCCTCGAACATCCTTGGCATCCCCGCCCGTGCCTGCAACGGATTGATACTCGCGATATTGGGCGAGGGCCTCCGTGCAATTGCCATAGAGATGGTGGCTTCGGGCGATATTGTAGGTAATATCGGGAATGGGATTGATCCGCTTCGCATTCATGAAAGCCTCAATCGCCTTTAAGTAGTTCTGGCTGTTAGATTTCCCTTCATTAAAGAATCGCATGCCCTCAAGCATATGGGCACTGAATGCGTCCTGCTGGGCCTCGCCGGGTGAGGGTGAAAACATGGCAAGTGTGCAGGCGGAACAAAGAAGAGTCACAATAATACGGTGGCGCAGCAAATTCATCGGTTCTCCCTGAGACTAGTCCATATAACCATCGGAGCAGGCCGCGATGCGAAGCCTTGGCCTGTCCTGATCGACAAGGCCAGCTTCTGAGAAGCAAGTTTCGTGCCCTTTAATATAATCCTCGATAAGCGACTTGATGATCGGCCCTGTATGGAGGATCTTTGTCTGATCAAAGAGCCCTTTGAGCGAGTCGCCGCCATAATACATGAAATCACTGAGGCCGATTTGATAAGTTTTGTCAGCCTGGAGGGGTTCGCCGCGAACAGTGACATTTTTGCAGAGACAATTGTTCTCCCAGGCTTCGATTTGCCCGTCGCCATTGAGATCCTCTGGCCGAATGCAGCCTTGTTCATACTGATAGGTTAAGCCTGCAACCTGAATGACCCCATGCCGTGACGTCGAGCTGATTTTGAGCACCTGAGACAAATCCCTTCCGGTGATTTCGATAAGGAGGAATCGGTTGTCAAACGGCATGAGGCTGTTCATATTTTCACGGTAGATGGAACCAGCAGGCAGGTCGGCGCGCAAGCCGCCCGAGTTCTGCATGACAGCATCGGCCTGGGGGGAATAAGCCATCATGGCGTTGGTCACCAGATTCCCAATCGGACACTCGCCTCTTCGTGATCGGCGCAGTGCAGTTTCGGCGCAGCCCATCACATCACATCGGCCATTCGTCATGCGTGCCTCGAAACGGGCAATGAAGTCGATGGCGCGCCTGTCCGGCGTCAGGGTGAGATCGCCTGCCTGCACGGTTTCGATATGGCGAGGCTCCTCGCCACAGCCGAGGCTGCGCATGCGATGCCGGAGCGTGTGTTTTCGAACAGAGTCCCTTTCGATTTGAAGGCCTTTGGCCCCGAGCTTTGGCTGTAACGTAAGCGTGGTCAGAACGCGTCCGCCCGAATTATCCTCAGACAAGAGGGTCTCGCCATCCCACACCAAAAAGCTGGCATGCTCATGCCCGGAAACGATCAGCCCAATGTGCTGACGGATCTCTTCAGGCAGCGCCATGATGTCACCAAGCTCGCCACTGAACATCTCAGACCCGGACTCGTCATACTTGGGCACTCCGGTCAGATGCGCCAGAACGACGATGAAATCCGGCTCTTCTGCGAGAATTTGCGGCATGATGCGCTGGAGTGTCCCGGCAGGTGACTCAAACCTCAACCCTTCGACATTTTCCGCCAGGGTCGCAACCGGGGTTTCCTGCGTCGTTAAACCTGTTACGGCAATGCGATAGGGCCCTTTGGAGATGATCACATAGGCATGCAGATTTTCGGGAGGCCAGGCAACGTCCTGGCTGGCAGCGACGATATTGGCGCTCACCCACGAAAACGTGCTGGCCTGAATCGCTTCGAAAAGGGCACCCCGCGGATCATCCGTCATCTGACTCCCCGGGCCATAGTCGAATTCATGATTGCCAATGACGGCCGCATCCAGTCTGAGCGCATTCATGATTTCGATGTTGCCCATGCCCCTGGATGCGTTGATGGGCATAGCCCCCTGGAACATATCGCCCGCATCCAGGAGAAGAGACAGCCCCGGGCCGCGCAAAGCCTCGACCGCTGCCATGAAGACAGGCAGCCCGCCAAGCGCCCACTCGTCGTTATCCACCTCGTCAATCTCGTAGAGGGAAGCATGAAAGTCGTTCCAAAAGACGAGCCTGACCTCCGGCCCGGCCAATTCGCGGGATTGCGCCTCTACTGTCGCGGCCTCACCTGCGGTCTGATTTTGTGGCGTGCCAACACATGCGTAAGACATGGCACCAACACAAACCATAGAGGTGACAAGCGTCAGAGGAAATTTCATGTATGCCTCCTTGCAGCAGAATCAACAGAACGCAAGCTGGAACAACGCAGCAATGCAACCCATAAAACGAGCACCACACTGGGAAATGAATTATCTTCGAAGGGATGAATGAAGTCTATGGGTAATAGCACCACCCCTCACGAAAAAGACGGGCTTTCGAAAACATGAAGCAGCCCTCTTGACAAAGGAATATCGTGCGTTTAGAGGAGACCGTTTCCTGGAATCCCGGGAAGCACTGTAAATTTTCATACTTCGACCAACGCTTCCTAACCGAATTCAGGTATTCATAACGAGGTGTATGCAGAAATGAGCAAACGAGAGTTCCATTTTACGAGTGAGTCCGTCACCGAAGGCCATCCCGACAAGATCGCAGATCAAATCAGTGATGCCATCCTGGATGCCATCATTGCACAAGACAAATCCTGTCACGTGGCTTGCGAGTCACTCTTAAAAACTGGCATGGTCGTTGTTGCCGGCGAAATCACGACATCTGCCTGGGTGAATATCCCCGAGATTGCACGTGAAACGATTAAGAAAATCGGCTACAATAGTTCCCTCAAGGGTTTTGACTATGAGACATGCGGCGTGATGGTTGCCGTCGAGTCCCAGAGTCCCGATATTTGCCAGGGTGTGGATCCGGCAAAGGGCATCGTGGCAGAGCAGGGGGCAGGCGATCAGGGCCTGATGTTTGGCTATGCCTGCGACGAAACCCCCGAACTCATGCCCGCCCCCATCATGTTCGCACACTCGCTGACACGCAAACTGGCGGAAATTCGCAACACTGAGGCGGTGGACTTTCTCCGCCCGGATGGCAAAAGCCAGGTGACGGTCCGCTATGTCGACAACCAGCTGACAGGCATTGATGCTGTCGTTGTGTCGACGCAGCACAGTCCCGAAATTTCGCAAAAGGATCTGCACGAAGCCATCATGGAGCTCGTCATAAAGCCCAGCCTGCCTTCACACCTCCTTTCGAAAGAAACCAAATTTCACATCAATCCAACGGGCCGCTTCGTCATTGGCGGGCCTCAGGGAGATTGTGGCCTGACGGGCCGAAAAATCATCGTGGACACCTATGGCGGCACGGGCCGGCATGGCGGCGGCGCATTCTCAGGCAAGGATCCCTCAAAGGTTGATCGTTCTGCCTGTTACATGGCCCGCTATATTGCCAAGAATATTGTCGCAGCAGGGCTTGCCAGGCGGTGCGAGGTTCAGCTGGCGTATGCCATTGGCGTCGCAGAGCCGGTCTCGATTCTGGTCAACACCTTCGGCACAGCAACGATCGATGAAGCGATCATCGAGCAGCGCGTTCGCCGGGACTTCCAGCTCAAGCCTGCGGGCATCATTGCTTCGCTCGACCTGCTTCGTCCGATCTACCTGCCCACCGCGAGTTATGGCCATTTCGGGCGCACACCCGAGAACGGCTTCTTCACATGGGAAAAAACGGACAAGGCGGACTCGCTGAAGCAGTAGGCCAATCTCACAATGAACAAGCCCCCGTTCGGGGGCTGAACTGTCCCACTCTCTGCCTGTGGCATGGGATTTTGCATGCAGACACTCCCTCCCAAAACGGTGCTTGAGCGCAAAGATCTTTCGGTGTTCCGTTATGATCTCAACGTGCGTGCCATAAGGCTGTTTGAGGTGGGAGCGCTTTTTTTGCTGGGTCTGGGGGCACTTGTATACCCGCTGACACACTTTGAACCACGGCAATGGCTCGTGGCCCCCGTTGTCCTGGGTGTGCTCGGGATTGCGGTGTTTTGTGTCAGCCTGTACTGGCGAGCCTTCGCCAAACACGCTTTTGTCGCCTTTGATCGTGAACACCTCTATGTGGCTGTCAATGCGCGCAGAGTCAATGCGATGGCATGGCGCGACTTTGATCTCGACAACTCGGGGCTTAAGGCGCCCGATGCAGAAGGCATTCTGACCCTGACTTTCGGCAGGCAACGCATCAAGCTCTACCTTGTATGCGGATTTGTCCATATACCTCAGTTCCAGACTATCCTCGGCACGCTTCTGTCCCACATCCGTGACAATCTCAAATCAAACGGAAGGACTGATGGCTCGGAATTCTGACAAAAACAGGCAGGCAACGCTGACGTTAAGCGAGTGCATTGAGTCGACGCACCTGGCATCGTTTGATGGCGTTATTTTGGGTTGCGACGAGGTCGGGCGCGGCCCCCTCGCAGGGCCTGTGACGGGCGCCTGTGTCGCTTTCGCACCGCAGCTGAAGGCGGATTTCCCCTTGTTTTCGTGCCTCAATGATTCGAAAAAGCTTTCACCCAGCGCCCGGGAAGCGCTGGTTGAACCGATCAAAGAAGCCGCGTTGGCGTATGCCGTGGTCGATGTTGACCACATCGTGATTGACGAAATCAACATTCTCCAGGCCAGCCTGCAGGCCATGCGGCTGGCAGCAGAAGCTGTGGCGCGTACGCTCGGCCGCACGGATCTGCACGTCCTTGTCGATGGCAACCGCCCCATCCCTGGCCTGCTCTGGGCACAGTCGCATCACATCAAAGGGGACGCACGCTCCTGGAGCATCGCCGCCGCATCGATCCTGGCAAAAGTTCACCGGGATGCACTCATGGCAGCATACGATACCCAGTATCCTGGCTATGGCTTTGCCAGGCATGCGGGCTATCCGACGGCCATGCACCGCCAGGCGATTGCAGCTCTCGGCCTGTCGCCCATCCACCGCCGTTCCTACCGCTGCCAGTAGCGCATTTTGTGGGGGAACGTGTGGAAGCCGACGGGGTGGTTTTCGCACAATAGCCCTGATATTCGCAAAAGCACGGTGAGCTTTCGCATAAAATCGATTCACCGCCGTTCCTGCTGTTGCCGGTAGTGCATCATATTCGCAAAAGCACGGTGAGCTTTCGCATAAAATCGATTATATGACCCTCAGCTTTTGAACCTGGCTGTTGGCCGGGTTGTTTTTGTTTACTTCATGACATGGCGGTATAGAGTTATGGAAAAGATCATCTTGTCGACTGAGAATGCCCCCCGTGCGATTGGGCCCTATTCTCAGGCCGTTCGCGTAGGCCAGCTGGTGTTTATTTCCGGCCAGCTTGGGATTGATCCTCAGACGGGCATCCTCAAAGACGGCATAGACGCGCAAACGCGGCAGGTTCTCGACAATATTGGCGCCATTCTTGCTTCGCTTGGCCTTGGCTATGCGCACGTCGTCAAGACGACGATATTCCTGCGTGACTTTGATGACTATGCGAAGGTCAACGAAATATACGGCTCTATTTTCCAGGATGCGCCGCCGGCGCGTTCGACGGTCGAGGTGAGCCGTCTTCCGAAACGCGCTTCGGTCGAAATCGAATGCATTGCGATTTATCCCGAGAAGGCAGAGGCCTGAGGGGGGCGCGGCGTATGGGCATGTAGGGGCGGCAACCTGCCGCCCGAATGCCCATAGCCGCGTGGGGGGAGACTTCCCCCCAGTGTGTGACGGCGCGTATGGGCGCCCTGCCCATAGCGGCG
>WQTY01000102.1 GCA_009786045.1 Pseudomonadota bacterium
CATAGCGGGGCCTCAATCGCCGGCCCCGCAACGCCCCGCTGTCCCTCTCCGAGGGGGGATGTCGGCAAAGCCGACAGGGGAAGTGTGGATAAGCGACAGGTCACCCACTGGGACATCACACAAAACATTTGTAATGCCATGGGTCGAGCAGTATTATATGCTCTGGATGGTTTTTTCTTCACCTTGCCAAGGCATACTCCATGAATACCAAGTTCTCTCTGACCGCTCAATTTCACAGTCTTCTCTGCCTCTGCGCAGCCGCTTTGCTCTCGACGCTGCTCATCTGCTGCAACGACAACGCACCCACGCACCAGGGCCAGCCCAACACACCAGAAGACAAGGACCCCAACGATAAAGATCCTAACGATAAAGATCCTAACGACAAGGATCCCAATGACACCTGCGACAGCAGATCCTCGGCCATTGAGTGGCATCCCTGTACGAACGCCGGCTCTCCTTCTACAACCAAAGAGCGCTGGAATCATACACGCAGCGCTATCATCGCTGCACTGGATGCCAAGCACCGTGGAATAGACACCATCGTGAACCCCGGTCAGGATCAGACGCTCATCGGCAAATTCGTCTATGGTCCCCTTGATAAAGATCTGAAAAGGGAAAAGGTCGAGGTATGGATCGAGGTAGCATGCGGTAACTGGCAACTCTTCGGTAGTGCCAATACGACCGAGGATGGCGATCACCCCGCTGTCGATGGCATCAAGGACGACGGCGGTCGCATCTTCTTCAGCATCCCTGCCGGGAAACGTCTGCCCATCGGCTCCTACCGCGTAAAAATGATTGTCAAAGGCGACCTCACCGAGGCGAATTTCTGGCTACACGTCTGGGCACCCGGCACGCGCGTTGTCATCTCGGACATTGACGGTACCATCACCACCAGAGAAAACGACGGTGCCTGGACCATCTTCGATCCTGCATCGCCCACGCCGCGTGCAGGATCTGCCGCGACCTTCCATGCCTACGCAGCCAAGGGCTACCGCATTTTATACGTCACAGCACGCCCCGAATTCGTACTCAATGGCACCCGCAAGTGGTTCGCAAACAACGGTTTCCCGCAAGGCATCTTCCATCTCTCGGAAAAGGATACCGGCGAGATTTTTGGCAGTGGCGCGCAGGCCTACAAGTCTGCCTACTTCAAGTGGCTTGCCCAGTCACGCGGCCTCGCCATTGAGTGGGTCTATGGCAACAAGGAGAGTGATCTCGACGCCTACCTCTCTGCAGGCGTCCCGGCTGACCGCATCCGCCTCGTTGCAGGCGAATACGCGGGCGACCTTAAGGGCTCGACGATGTTCAGCGATTACATCCCAGAAAGTGAACGCGTCGCCTGCCTGCCGCCGCTCTAGCGCATTTTCTTTTTGTGGGGGAACAAGTTCCCCCACACCCCCTGCAATGCTACGCATTGCTTGTGGGGTGGAGTAGCAAACCACATGCTTCGTGTTTTGCGAAAAAAATCAAACGCATATTAAGCGTTTATGCCACATCTAAGCCAATAAATGTCTGATTGTGGTTATTCCTGTCGATGACAAAAACGCCTCCAAAGCTTTGTCAAAGAATGCCTTTGGTTCCGAAGGTCACCTCTGATGTCAGCGACCCCGACATGGATGTCGGGGCGCCTCGGAGCGACGACATGGATGTCGTCTCGACGAGGCAAAAGCGCGCGGGGGGCTCGCCAAGGGGGGCGTTCGCGCTACAACGCCCCCCTGGCAACGAGTATCGACAAGAGGTACAAATCTGATGAGTCATTGAATGTTCCAAGGACGACGAGATTTCCTACCCAACCAGATCAACGATCTCCGAAACCTCCTCGCCAATAACATCAGACATGGCCTCAACCAGCGCCTCACGGCTGCTGACAATGCCCATCGCCATCAAACCCGCCGCAAGCATCGCCATATTTGCTGCTCGGCCTCTACCCAGGCTGTCACACAGATGCGTTGCCCTTACGCCCAAAAGCGCCACATCCTCTCGCACACACCCAGGCACAACGGCCAAATCTTCATCATAAACAAGCATGCCGCCTGGCGCCAGACACCCAAGAAAAGTGTCAAAAGAAGGCTGATTCATCGCAAAAACAAGATCGGGCGCAGTCACCATCGGATCGGCAATAGGTTCTGAGCCAATCCTGATGTGACAATGCGCAAACCCGCCGCGTATCTCTGGCCCATACGAAGGCAGCCACGACACCTCTAACCCGGAAACCAATGCCAAATGTGCCAGAACCCGCCCAAGCGTCAAAACCCCCTGCCCGCCAAAACCACCTGCCACAACATTGAGTGTGTTTTTATTTCTGTGGGGGAGCTTGCTCCCCCACACCCCCTGCAATGCTGTGCATTGCTTGTGAGTGGAGTGGCAACATTCCTCGTTCATGGCTTCATTCTTTATCAACGCGAACAAGAGCGAAGACAGCCTCAGCGGCGGCTCAGCCCTCACCTCCGCACGCACACTGCCACAATGCCGCGCTAAATCCGCAATTGTTGCCAGCACACGTTCTGCATCATATTTCGTTGTCCCCCTCCCCAAGGGGGATGTCGGCAAAGCCGACAGGGGGAGTTCACTGGCTAGATTGTGCACAACGCCATTGTCGCGAAAAATACCAAGCGGATAAGCTTCGGCCATAACCTCAGAAACATACTCGCGCGCTTCTTTTGGCGAAAAACGCCAATTCGAAGGACAAGGCGACAACACCTCCACAAAACTATACCCAAGCCCAAGATGCTGCCGCTCAATCGCCCGGCGGATCACGCGTTCTGCCTCCATCAGCTGCTTATCGCTGCCAATGGCAACGCGGGCAATAAAAGAAGGCCCCTCCAATGCCATCATCAGCTCACACATGCGTATTGGGGCGCCGTGATCAGCCAGACAACGCCCTTCCAGCGACGTCGATGTTGGCTGACCAGGCAATGTCGTGGGCGACATCTGCCCCCCCGTCATCCCAAAGTTCCCGTTATTCACACAAAAAACCGTCAAATTCTCACTGCGATTGGCACAATGGATGGCTTCGGCAAGTCCTATCGAAGCCATATCCCCGTCCCCCTGGGACACGATCACCAGCGCTTCGGGATGCAGGCGCTTTACGGCTGCCGCCACCGCTGGGGCACGGCCATGCGGCGCCAAAATATGCGCCATTGACAAGTAGGCATCCGTCAACCCACCGCACCCAACCGGCGAAACCCAAATCGTTTTCGACGCCACCCCCAGCGAAACCAACGCCAAATCCACAAATTTGAGCAAATTGCCATGCCCGCAGCCAGGACAAAAATGCGTCTGCATCGCATCCGAAGCACGCCGATAATGGGTAAAAAATGAACTTCCCGCCTGGAGCATGTTTAACCTCCATTATTTCTTTTTGTGGGGGAACTCGTTCCCCCACACCCCCTGCGATACTTCGTATCGCTTTGGATGAAGGAAAAAATGTCATTGTTTGTGGCAACGCACTTCGCCTTGCAAACAGAAAAATCGCTGTATTGTGGTGTGTTTAACATGTTTAGTGGCTATCGGCGCGTATCGACCGACAGGGAGATAGCGACGAGGCGCGGTGTATTGAGCAGCAGCGAAATAGCCGCGCCAACAAAAAAACAGCTTTTGCTCACAATGCAAGGCATGCGGCCATAAACGACACATGTTGCCACCTTACCCACAAGCAATGCGCAGCATTGCAGGGGGTGTGGGGGAGCAATGCTCCCCCACAAAAAAGAAAATAAAAAATAAAAAACTAACTACACCCACTCGTAGCGCCGCAGCTGTCGCATTTTGAGCATGTGCCGTTTCGCAGCATTGTAAAGTGGCCGCATTCTGGGCAGGGATCGCCTTCGTAGCCTTTCAGGCGTGCTATCTGGCGCGCATCTCTGGTGCCTGAGGCATGCGCGTGTGCGGCGGCGGGGTGAGGAGAAGGAATATGCGCTGCTCTGCGGCCATCGAAGCCGGGCAAATACGGCACATTAAACTCACTGTTTGGCGCCTCTTCCTGACTAAGCTCATCCGGGTTGACATGTACCAGCTCGCGCCTGCCAAGATAGGTAATGCCGAGCTCCCTGAAGATGTAGTCGATAATCGAGGTCGCAAGCTTAATCGTCGAGTGCCCCTGCACGGGCCCCGATGGATCAAAACGCGTAAACACAAAGGCATCGACATATTCCTCCAGCGGCACGCCGTGCTGCAAACCGAGGCTGACGGCAATCGCAAAACAGTTCATGAGACTGCGAAACGCTGCCCCCTCCTTGTGCATGTCGATAAAAATTTCACCCAGCGAACCATCCGCATACTCGCCGGTTCTCAGGTAAATATTATTGTTCCCAATCGACGCCTTCTGTGTGTAACCGCTGCGGCGCGACGGCAGTTTGTGGCGTCCTTGCGTCGGCGAAGCTATTTTTTCCGTCGAAACTGCTTTGCTCTCGCTACTCTCCGAACCATCGCCAGAATCCAGCGCAAAGATTTTTCGCGAATTCAATGGCTGCGACAGCTTCGATCCATCCCGGTACACGGCGATTGCCTTCAGGCCGTGCCTGTAGGCAGCATAATGCACGCGCTCAATGTCCGAAAGGGTCGCATCATCGGGAAAGTTGATCGTCTTCGAAATGGCCCCGGACACAAAAGGCTGAATCGCTGCCATCATCATGACATGCGCCATGGGAGGAATGTAGCGCGCGCCCCTCTCACCGCAGCGATTGGCACAGTCGAAGATGGGCAAATCCTCCGAGCGAAGATGCGGTGCCCCCTCAATGGTCATCGTACCCAGCGCATACAGGTTCGCTGCCTCAATATTCGCCGGCGTAAAACCAAGATGCGAAAGAAGATCAAACCCCGGACGGGACACCATTTCCTCCGAAATCTTTAGCCGATCCCGGCAAAACTCCTGCCCAAGTACATAGGGGGACACCACCGAACGAATGTCAAACGCACCCGCCATGCTGCGTTCTATCGTCAAAAGGGCCGTCTCATCAAATCCAAGTGCACGCAATGTGCCATGGTTGACATAGGGCGACTCTGCCAGAGACCCGTGCCCAAGAATATAGCGGGTAATATCGGCAACCTGTGCCTCCGAGTATCCGCGCTGGCGCAATGCAGGCGCAATCGCCGTATTGATGATCCGAAAATAACCGCCGCCTACAAGCTTCTTGAACTTAACAAGCGCAAAATCGGGCTCGACCCCCGTCGTGTCACAATCCATCAGAAGACCGATGGTGCCGGTCGGGGCAATACACGTCACCTGTGCATTGCGAAAACCAGTTTTGGCACCTTCTTCCAAGACCTCATCCCAAACCTGTTGCGTCAGCTGCAAAAGCGACCTGCTGAATGCGCTCTCGGGCGGCAGCGAGGGCTGTACACTCAGCTGCTCATAGGTCTCTTTAGGGGCAAAATGTGCCGCACGGCGGTGATTGCGGATGACCCGAAGCATGTCATTGGCGTTGTCTGCATAGCCCTCAAACGTCCCGAGTTTCTGCGCCAAATCGATACTGGTGCGATACGACACGGCCGTCGTCAGACTCGAAATGACCGCCCCCATGGCGCGCGCCTCTTTCGAATCGTAAGCATAGCCACAGCGCATCACCAGCGACCCAAGATTGGCAAAACCCAGACCAAGCGGCCTGAAATCAAAACTCCGGCGCGCAATTTTTGCACTCGGATACTGCGCCATCGTCACCGTGATATCCAGCGCCACCGTCAGCAAACGCACCGCTGCCATGTAGCGCTGTGCATCAAATGCCCCATCCTCTCCGAGAAATTTTACCAGATTCAATGAGGCCAGGTTACACGCCGAGTCATCCAAAAACATGAATTCCGAGCACGGATTGCTCGCTCGAATCGGCCCCGACTTCGGGCATGTGTGCCAGTCGTTGATCGTCGTGTCAAACTGAAGGCCAGGATCCGCACAGGCCCAGGCATTATAGGCAATATCGTCCCACAGCGCACGCGCAGGAATCGTCTTGCAGACGCCATGATCCGTCCGTCGGCGCAGCCGCCACGCCTCATCCGAAGTGACTGCCTCCATAAACTGAGCACTCAAACGCACCGAGTTATTCGCATTCTGGCCGCTCACGCTCCGATAAGCGCTTCCTTCCCAGCCAGCATCAAAAATCGCGAGTTCGGGCTGCGACACCCCAGATTTCAGCGCCAAAAGTGTACGATACAGCAAAGCCTCGGGAATGTGCGCCCCAATCGCCTCGCCCAGCGTCTTGCGAAGCGCCGCATTCTTCACCGGATCTGCCGCTGCCTCTCCAAGAGCTGCCGCCGCGCCCTCGACATCCGCCTTCATCCGCGCCACAAAGTGATGCGTCGCATGCGATCCCGCCACCAGCGCCGCCGCCTTCTCTTCCTCTGTGCGCTTCCAATTGACAAACGTCTCAATATCCGGGTGATCGGCATCCAGACACACCATCTTCGCCGCGCGCCGCGTCGTTCCCCCAGACTTAATTGCGCCCGCCGACACATCGCCTATCTGCAAAAAACTCATCAACCCCGATGATTTGCCGCCACACGAAAGCGACTCGCCCTCCGCACGAAGCGCCGAGAAATTCGTCCCCGTCCCCGACCCAAACTTAAACAGCCGGGCCTCCTTTGCCCACAAATCCATGATGCCATCCGCGCCGCAGAGATCATCCTCCACTGACTGGATAAAACACGCATGCGCCTGCGGATAAACATAAGGATCATCGACTTCGACACACAGCTTCGTCACCGGATCCACCCGAAAATGACCGCGGCTCGAACGGCTCACGCCATAGGCCCAGCTCAGCCCCGTGTTAAACCACTGCGGCGAGTTTGGGGCTGCCATCTGGTGGGCAAGCAGGTAGAGGAGCTCGTCGTAAAAGATGCGGGCTTCAGCGTCATCCAGCGTCCCGCTCTTTACCCCCCAATAGGCCCAACACCCCGCAATCCTGTGAAACACCTGACGCGCATCCGTCTCCATCCCAAAACGCGCACCTTCTTCCCAAGTCGACAATGCATCCCAATCCGGCTCACTGCGCTGCAGCCACGGCTCAATTCCATTCTCACACACCCGGCGCACCGCCGCAGGCACATCCGCCTTGCGAAAATACTTCTGCGCCAAAATATCACACGCCATCTGCGACCAGCACTCCGGCACGCACACCTGCACCTGCACAGAACTCGCCTGACCATCCATGTTGCGAAGCATCGAGACGCGCGTCTCAAAACGAAGCCCCTCATAAGGCGACGCCAACCCAGAAGTAAAAACTCGCTCAAATCTCATACGCTGCCACCAAACTCATGCGCAAAAATTGCGATTCAAGAACCCACCCCCGTCCCAAAGCGACCTCTTCTATCCCCATTCGAGTCGCCATGGCAAGCAACGACTGTAGGGGCGGTTCGCGAACCGCCCCTAC
>WQTY01000103.1 GCA_009786045.1 Pseudomonadota bacterium
CCAGGCAGAAGCGGTNCCCGGCGCTTCGAGCCTGTTTGTCGGGGATTTGCATGAGCTTGAACATGCGTCCGAGCCGTCCGCAAACGCCTACGGCGTCGAGTGTGTTGAAGTCAAGGCTGGAGAGCGTTTCACGGAGTGCTTTGGCAGGGTCTTTGTGGTGGCTGACACGAATTTTGCGTTCAAGCGACAGCTTGCCATTGTTCTCTGTTAATTCTGCGATTTTGAGAGTTTCGGCACCTACATCTACGCCAAGGTAACGTTTCATTGCGATTTGTCCTTGATTGGGGGCTGAGAGAATGCGGCAGTGCTGCTCTCATTATTGTGAAAGGTCATGAGGGTGAGCATTTGGCGTGGTGTTTTGTTTTGCCAAATGCTCGTCAGGTAAAATGTATGCGATCCGGCATCGCAGCCTGGAGTCATGTGCGTATGAAGAGGCTAGTCGGAAACGCGCAGGATGATTGGGGTTGAGGGGTTTGGATGCTGGCCAAGCAGGAAGGTTTTTGAGGCCGTATTGCTTTGGATTTTGAGTTCGACTTTGGAAGGATCGCCAAAGACGTGAATGACACAGGGTGTTTGAGCGCAGACGGGTCTGTTCTGGACGAAGATTCTGGCATTAAAGGGCGTACCGATGATGTCGTATTGGACAAGTGTCTTGTGTTGGATAACGGCTGACGTACGGGCAGAGATATAGGCTGTGTAGGCCATTTCTGATGCCGTTCGCTGGAGGGTTGCGCGGCTGATCGGAGACACTTTGGCGGGATCGCGCTCTTGGGTGGGGATGTCGATGGAGTCCTGGTCTTTTATGTGGAACAGCCACAGGACGCAGAGCCCCGCGGCTACGACTGAGAAGACGATGAGAGCCAGGATGATGCTGCCAATACTGCGTTTTTTTTGATGGAGGGGTGGTTTGGGTTGTTGGGGACGGAGTTTGTTATAGCTGTCTTTTGACTTAACAGCCAGGGAGACTTCTGCGTTGGTTTGTTGCTGATCATGATGGCGGTGTGCAGGTTTGGTGGTCGCCTTCAGCGTTTCCAGAGATTGTGAGAGGTTTCCGAGATCGACCTTATCGGGCGTTTCTTTTTGGGGTTCGGTGTGTTTGTTTTCTGGCGACGCTTTTGGCTGTTCTTGTGAAGCAAGGGGCGCGTGGGGAATGTTTGTGCGATTTGATGCTTTTGGCTGTTCTTGTGAGGCAAGAGGCGCGTGGGGGATGTTTGTGCGATTTGAGGTGCTGTCGTTGTACGCTGGTGCTTGTGCAGGGCCGGAGGGGGAGGGGGAGCGTTGTGCTGAGAGGTAGTCGCCTGGAAGTGGGACAAGTTCGCGAAGACTGGATCTTTTTCGGTCGTGGGCGTCGCTGTCATCTCGGGTGACTCTGTGTCCATCAAGGGACAGATTAAGGAGTGGGACGCCTGCGCTGGCGTTGATTTTGTCACCGGTGAGTCCGTCCTCGACGTATTGAAAGAGGCTTGGGAAGGCCCGTTCGCGCTTATGATGGCTTGGAACATTGAGCTGGCGTTTATCCCAATAGGCCTGTGTCTGCATGGCCTGGCTTGCGGATTTGAGATCATTGTAAAAATCGAGTGTCGACTGGTAGCGATCCTTCGAGTCTTTTTCGACAGCTTTGGCGGTGATGCGTCCAAGTTCTGTGCAGGCCAAATCGTGTGGGAGGATGACGGTTTCGTAGAGCTGTTTTCGAAGTATTTCGCGCATGTCTTCGTGATCGAAGACAAACTGGGCTGTAGAAAGTTCGATGAGGATGAGTCCCAGGGCATAGATATCCGTCCATGGTCCGATGTTGGTGCGGCGGATTTGTTCTGGTGCCATGTATTGTGGCGTACCCACGAGCGCTTTTTCTTTTCCATGGCTGTGGGACTGGGTGAGCAGGGAAGCCACGCCGAAGTCGATAAGTTTGACGACGTTGGTTCTGGCGCCCACGCTGGTGAGCATGATGTTTTCGGGTTTGAGATCGCAGTGTATGATGCCGAGCTTGTGGGTTTCGACGAGGGCGTCTGTGACCTGCAGGGCGATTTCGGCGATTTGATCGAAGGCAAATGGACCCTCGGTGGAGAGAATGTCGCCCAGTTCGCGTCCCTGGACGAACTCCATCACCAGACAGGGAACATTGCCCATGAGCAGGTCAAAGTCGTAGAGTTTGACGATGTTGGGGTGCTCAAGCCTTTTGATGGCTTCGATTTCGCTGGCAAAGCGTTCCATGGTGCCCTGGGTGCCATGGATGAACTTGATGGCGGCACTTCTTTCGAGCTTGACATCCTTGGCTTTGTAGACGCTTCCAAATGCGCCTTCGCCAATGAAGTTGAGGATCTCGTATTTATTGAGAACAATATCGCCAATGTTTGGTTTGAACGTCATTCTCTTCTCTTTGGTGGATGTGCTTTGCTCAAGGTTTTCCTGAGCGGCACACATACTACCACATTATGATTTGCCACATCAAAGTCAATCTTTGCTCATTCATGTTTGTATTTTGGGCGAAAAAGATGACACCGGCCTGGAGGCGCAGAAGACTCTGCATGGATTATGGGGCTGGCGATGGTGGACTGGCTTCGAGCACCTGGATATCGATATTGCTGTGCAGGATGAGATTGGTGAAGGCCCGGTTGGCATAGTAATGGACAGTATCCTCAACCTGAACCTGGATGAATGCTGAGACCTCGGCTGGCAGGATGTCGAATCCTTCGACCCCCATCACAGCCAGTGCCGTGGCCCAGGCGTCGGCGGTCATGGCCGATGGCGCCACGGCAATGGCCTGTGTCAGGTATTGGCTGGGGCGGAGCGTGCGAGGGTCGATGATATGGCTGAACAGGTGGTCATCGATCTTAAAAAATCGCGATGGATTGCCGGAAGATCCGCTGGCAGCGTTGCGCAGGCCAAAGACCAGTATCTGACGCGATGCATCCTTGAGATCTGTGACAGTCAGCATGGCCTCTGATTCGCCAAAAACGCGTGTGCAGCCGCGCACCGAAACGCGGCCCTGGGGCAATCCGCCATGAATAAGAGACTGCACGGCGCGGTCGATGCTGTAACCTTTGGCAATGGCCTGAAGATGAATGCGTCCGGGGTATTGTTTTTTTCGGATGCCATCCATGGAGAAGATAATGTTAGACCAGCCAGAATTTTCGCGCGCAGCCTGCAGCGATTCATCCAAAGGGAGGAGACTGTTTTGTCTGGCTTCTCGCCATATTTCGATGACGGGCTCAAGTGTGATGTCGAAGGCCCCTCCGGTGACATCGTAGTACTGCCTCGCGATACGAAGGAGAGCCAGCGTATCGGCGCTCATGGGGATTTCGACACCCGGATCTGCGTCGTTGAATCTTGCGATTTCGGAAGATTCCTGACGGGGACTTACCAGGAGGTCAACGCGTCGTATTTCGTTTTCTGCGAGCCGAAAGGCCGTTTGAAGGCGAGCGCAGCCTTCGGAGGAGTAGGGCGTCGAAATCTCGGCTTTTCGCGTCGAAATTTCGAATACGTGCCGGCATTCAGCAGGGGCAAACCATCTCTCGAAGCCGCCAAAGATGAGTCCACATGCCAGGAAGACAAGAAGGGCGATGATACATAGTGCCACCGCCAACACCCAAATCTTATGCTTCATGGAATCCTTCAAGCCCTTCTAGACCAAACCCTTTCGGCGGCGCACATCTTCCAGCACCTGTTGATACTTGACATCCCAGGCCAGCGAGCCTTCTGTGAGGTTCTTAATTTTTCGCCTCACTTCGACATCAAGTTCATCGTCGAGCGCCGTGTGCTTGTGCAGTATGGGGCGGGTGATGCGCCGGATGGCATGATTATCCGCCCAAACCTCCTCAACGTGCGTGGTGTGGTAGAGCATTTCGATGAGCTGTTCGGTGATCCAGTCGATGGCATCTTCGCCGACAGCGAAGTTGTATTTTTTGGCAACGTCTCGCTTGATGCGATGAAACGAGGCGAAATCCAGGTTTCGTTTGGTGACGAGTGCCTGTGCTTCTTCGTGGATGCGGCGATCTGTTTCGACGTACGAACGCAGCACCGATTCGATGTCCAGATAGAACTCGGGTGCTTCTTCGGCTGAAACCTCGACGGCGCCTTCCTTTATGAGATGTTTCGCGATGTCTTCTGCCATCATGGGTATTCTTGCGCGATATATTTTCATCGTTCCTCGTTAACTGGGTAATGCGGCAAATGTGCCCGTGAGTCCCAAATTTTCGGATCGCAGTCTACAGAATCCGTTGCCTCTGGCAATGAAATTCGGTGTCCAGTGTCCGGTGTTCAGGCTGTCATTAATCTGGCAAGTGGCAAGTGGCAAGTGAGGCATGGACTTGAGGTGTCCATGCTGCTAGATTATTATTTTTCGGGGCAGAGCGGACTCTGCAGGAGGTACAATGAGAAACGTGAGATTTGAGTGGGTCGTTGCGGTTGTGATGCTGTTGTTGGCCGCCAGCGGATGTTCGGAGGACGCAGCCGGGGATGTGACAAAACCTGGCTGTGAGGATGGTGAATGCTGCGAAGGGGAGGAGTGCTGCGAGGGAGACGAATGCTGCGAGGATGAGGCATGCGGGAAGCCTTCAGAGCGATGTGGAAACGGCGTCCTGGATGAGGGCGAGGCTTGTGATATNGTGGGAGGTGTTGCCGACTTTGGGGGCAAAACGTGTGCGGATTTTGTTTCTGGAGACGTGGTGATGGGGTCGTTGGCTTGCCGGAGTAACTGCACGATCGATGCCAGCGATTGCCGCGAATCGAACGTCGTGGAACCGGAGTGTCTGGGAGATGAATTAAAGTGTGATATCTACGTGGGCACTGCTTTTACGAGTCATGCGCAGTGGGTTTGTGACGGCGGAAAGTGGAAGGTTCTGGATTTTTGCGCAGGGTCCTGCGATTCCGTCCTGGGCTGTGTGCCTTGCAGGGAGGGGGATCCGCTGTGCGAGGTGCTCTATTGTGCAGAGAACTATGAGGCTGCCTGCCGGGAAGAGTGCTGTGATTTGCGCGAGAGTTTTTGCGATATGAGGGGTACTGGGGGATGTTGTGCCTATACGGAGGTTTGTGGCCGGGAGTGTTGTTCTGAGGGGATGGTTTGCGAAAATGCCGTTTGCCGCAAAGCCTGTCCCTATACGCGCTGCGTGGATGATGAGGGGGGTGAGATTTGTTGTGGTGAGCGCGAGATGTGCGTGTCGAACCAGTGTTTTGAGCCCAGTGTGAGCTGCAATGATGCCTATGCCTGTGAGAATGGGCAGTATTGCGAATCGACGCTTGGGATGTGCATGCCTCAGCCGACCACACAGCCGGCGTGTGTGCGCAAGCCATCCGGGGGAGAGGTTGTCCCGACGCTTCTTTGGCACTGGGGTGCTACGCCGCCAGAAGTTTGTCCCGCCAATGTCCAGGTGATGTCTGCTCCGATGGTGGCGGATCTTGATGGCGATGGTTATCCTGAGATCATTTTTAATGCATTCACGAACAATGATCATGCAACGGGTGTGATTCGTGTGGTGGATGGCCGCACGGGCGAGTTGAAGTTTACTATCACGGGGACAGGGGCCAATTTGTGCAATCTGACAGTGGGTGGTGCACAGATTGCGATTGGTGATCTTACTGGGGATGGTTTCCCGGATATTGTGACGTGTGCGGCTGGATCCAATACGTTGATTGCCTTTAATAACAAAGGCGAGAGATTATGGCAGACTGAGCGAAGACTTCCTGATGGTACACCGATTGGGTTTATTTGTGGCCAGTCTGGGCCGGGTATCGCCGATTTTTATGGCACGGGCAAGCCCGATGTCTATGTCAGCTATACCGTGGTGGACGGTCGAACGGGTGCCATTAAGTGGTCTAAACCTTGTGAAGGCGGTTATGTAACGTCAGGAAATTACCTCCACCATGCCTGCGAATATAGTGTGGCTGCCGATTTGGATGGGGATGGTATTCTGGAGCTGGTGGGCGGCAATGTGGCCTTCAGGGCCGACGGTTCGGAGTATTATCGGGTCGCCGGGATGCGAGATGGCTACCCTGCGGTGGCGGATGTCACTCTCGATGGCAAGCCCAATGTAGCGGTGACGGGTTTTGCTGAACACCAGCTCATTTTGCTTGATAATGCGGGCAATATTTTGTGGAGAGCCGATTTGAATGCGGGCATTTCCGGTGCCAGCGGTGCTGGTGGCGGGCCGCCCAATATTGCGAACATCGACGACGATCCTTATCCCGAAATTACCCTGGCAGGTGCTTGGGCTTATCAGGCATTTAAGCATGACGGCACCAGGCTGTGGTTTAAGTACACGAAGGATCATAGTTCAAGAAAGACGGGCTCTTCGATATTCGATTTTAACGGAGATGGTACAGCAGAAGCCGTTTATGCCGATGAGGAGTGGCTGAGGGTTTATGATGGCAAGACGGGTGCGACGGTATTCTGTATGCCGAACACATCGGCGACGCACTGGGAGTATCCCGTCATTGCCGATGTCAATGGCGATGGTGCTGCCGAAATCGTCGTGAGTTCCAACAACTACTCTATCCGCCAAACGAGTGTCACTTTGCCCGTCAATCAAGGTCGAGATGAGTGTGTTTCGAGGATCATTGGGCCGAATCCGGCGGCGCCTCTGATTCCTCAGACGCATCCCAGCGTCCAGGGTACGGCGGGTGTGCGTGTTTTTGCGGCGCCGAACCGCGACTGGGTTGGGACGCGCAAGATTTGGAACCAACACGCGTATTCTATCACCAACATCAACGATGATGGTACGGTGCCCAGGCGTCAGCGTCCAAACTGGCTTGTCGACGGGCTGAACAATTTCCGGCTCAACGCAGCCCCCGGGGTCAGGAATTTGCCAAACACTGTTATTGAGAATGTCGCTTCAAGTACGTTCCTGTGTGCGGATACGGTTCAGCTTTACTTTGAAGTTCGCAACAGCGGCTGGGCGGCTGCCGTGGCCGGGTTGCCTGTGCGTCTTTTCCTCGTTGGTGAGGGCGGGGAGCAAGTGCTGCTGGCAACGATTCAGACGACACGAGCACTCCTGCCTGGTGAGTTTGAGTCATTGAGCTATCGGCATACGCGGTCTCCCGGCGACGGCATCGTGTTGACATTCTATCTGGAAGTGGGCGATGCCGATCTTCAGATGGAGTGCGAATACGATAATAAGGGCTTTACGTTCGAGTATCGGTGTGATCGTCCTGTGAACTGATTGTGCATCAATCTGCAAGGGCGCAGCGTGCTACGCCCCTGCCTGAGGTCACAGACAACATGTCCCTTTGGCGGTTTTTAGTTGTAGGGGGCAGTGCCCCCTGCGCGGCTATTGGCTAATAGCCAATACGCCGCTACCCCCTCTGCGGGGCTCAAACGCCGCCCC
>WQTY01000104.1 GCA_009786045.1 Pseudomonadota bacterium
CTGAACAGGTGCCAGGCCCAGAGGCCGGCCGCACACCACCCGCCGCTGCAATCCGCATTTTGGCCGATTTCTTTGGCAAGGTTATCGGCTGCATCGAACTCGCTTTCGAATTGCGTCTGATAGCGTGTGGAAGCAAGAACGAGGGTTGTCAGGAACTGGCCTTGTGTATCCAGGCGCTCTTGCGGCGAGAGTGAGGTCTGACGGAGGTTCTCACGGGCACTTCGCAGAAATTGAGTGTAGTCGTTGAGTGAGTCGCGCTTGATTCGTGTCCAGTTAAGTTCTGAGACCTCAAGTTTCGAGGTTTGCGGGGCTGGATTGGCAGGAGGCACCACATGTTGGGCATAGTAGTTATGGACAGCGAAGGCGATGGCTGCAACGAAAACACAGCCTGCGGCTATTCCGCCGATGGTTTGCCTGCGCTTCAGCGATGACTTCTTGGGGGATTGATGGGAAGCAGAAGCAGGTGATGTCAGTGGAACGGCGACCGGACTCTGTGCGCGTATGGAGTCGAGGTTGAAGACCATTTCCACTTCTTCGGAAGGACGAACTGTGGCATTGGGGAGTTCGACAACCTGCCCCAGCGGCAAATCCAGGTCGCTGGGTTTGAGTTCGTCGCTGTGCGCAAAAACAGATGTCTGTGGGGAGCGTTCGGACGCTCCAAAAGCTGCGTTTGTCAGGGAAGAGCCAAATGCCTGGGAAGGGAAGGGCGTCTTCTCTGAATCGGCCAATCCGAGGGACGAACCCATAGCGCTGATGCTGAGAGGATCGTCATTGAGCGGCAAACCGGAATCGTTGTCGATATCATAAGCACGATGCGGTGTCTTTCCAGTGACTGTTCGCTCACGATGCAGCAGCGGCGGATGAACGTTGGCACCGTCGAGTTTGATTTTTGGAACACCCAGGCCAGACTGTTCGTAGCGATCCGCCATGGGATCGGGTGTTGCTTTTGAAATGCCGCGGGGGGAGGCAGCTTCATCGTCTATCGATAAAAAGGCGCCAAAATCGACGGTAGGCACATGCGCACGATTGGCAGGCGAAGGGGCTGGGGGGAGATGATTATCTTCAAGCAGCAGGTTGAACCGGCCAAAATCGACAGTTTGACGACGCATGGCTTCATTTGGCGGCACCAGCGGGAGAACCGTCTGTTCCGCAGCAGGTGCTGAATCAGGCAACAGCTGATTTGGGGCTGGTGGGTGAATTTTTGATTGAGGAGGGAGAAAATCGTTTTCCGTTTTAAGGGCAGCAAAAGGATGGACGATCGAGGGAGGACGTTTCTTTAACGCAGGGCGTTCATCTTGCTGGCTCTGTGTTGCCTTGAATGCAGGGCGTTCATCTTGCTGGCTTTGTGTTGCCTTGAATGCAGGGCGCTCGTCTTGCTGGTTCTGTGTTGCCTTGAATGCAGGGCGTTCATCCTGCTGGTTCTGTGTTGCCTTGAATGCAGGGCGTTCATCTTGCTGGCTTTGTGTTGCCTTGAATGCAGGGCGCTCGTCTTGCTGGCTTTGTGTTGCCTTGAATGCAGGGCGCTCATCTTGCTGGTTCTGTGTTGCCTTGAATGCAGGGCGTTCATCCTGCTGGGTAACGGGCGTGTTGTTTTTGGCTGGAAGCGAGGGGAGATCAACCGCAGTGCCAATTCCAAGAATTGTCTGCTCCTGTACGCGGGAAGAAAAGCTATTTTCTCCAGCTTGTGGCGGAGTGAGCGGTGCTGACTTAAACGAAGGCAATCTGTCTTCCGGCATAGCAGGTATGAACAATTCATCCTGAACGGCTTTCGCCGGATCGAGCTGTCCTTCTCGATCCGTTGCGTCGGGCAAATCCAAAGAGGTGAGGAAATCAAAGGAAAACCCCATCTTGATGTCTGTGCCTTTGTCAGGAACTTTGTTGTTCTTTGTTGTGCTTATGAGATTTTTATTTTCGTCCATATCTTTGTCCATCTGACGAATCCTCACCCTCCACTTCAGCCGCGATCAAGCAGTACAATAATTATACTATAAAGCCATTGCTGACAACCTCGTCAAGCCGTGATCAGACCCATTCGTCTTTAAAGCCTGCGAAAACGGAGACATGTTTTCAGATCAGCAGGTGCAAAGCCGGCGCAGGGGCGTTTGTGTGTCGGGCAGGCGGCATCAGCTCGTATAAACTGTGCCTGTGTATGCGCCATGTGCCATGGTTGGCTTCTTTGGGGCAAGAAAAAAGCCCACCCCCCTCAGGGGATGGGCTCCAAACTAAGCGTTGGTCATTGTTACCAGAGTGTCCCAAGGAACTCGTAGACGCTCCGGATCCAGTTGATGTCGCGGATGGAGTCCTCAAGCTCGTTGCTGGCCATGAACCACTCGTAGAGCAGATCCATATACAGCTGGTACTTCTCGTTCTCCTGTGCGATGTCGGCATCAGTGATAGTATTCCAGACAGCTACGAAGGCGTCCCAGGCATCATTCACAGCCTGTAGTCTTTCGTTGGCCTTCTCAATGAGCATCGAACCGCCACTGTCATAGATGAAGTTGTTGTTGGGGTTGCAGGCCATGGGCATGTCTCCCGATGGCAAACGCTTCGAACAGTTGAGTTTGTTGGCGGCATAAACCTCGCCCGTGTAGGGGTTCTCAAACTTCACAACTTCGAAGCCCGCAGCTGGGGTGATGGTTTCGCCCGAGCCCACGCGCCAGACGTTGAGTTGGTCATAGAAAGAGGAATTCATGCCGATGGGGCCAGTGTACAGCATCGCGTATATGGGGAAGAGCTGTTTTTGGTTCAATGAGGAGCCGGACTCGACGATTGGCGTATTGCTTGCCACACACTGTCCGTCTTTGCAGGTTCTGCCCACTTGGCATACCCCAGCAGTATTGGTTGCAGAGCATGGTACAGCGGCGAGATTTGCAAACACCTCCTCAATGTTGTCTGTGACGAGTATCCTGGGCAAACATACCCATTCTCCTCCCCCAATGCTCTCTGGGTTGGTGTTGGCTGGGCAGTTCGTGGGGCGGCTTTGGAAGATGGAGAAGCAGACGCGGACGATTTGCTCCCGATAGATCTGGCCACAGTAGGCTTCGCTTGCTCCTGTGAGGAGTAGGCATTGCTGGCTATTCCTGCACGCGCCGTACTGGGGCACTGAACGCGTATGTTGGTAGAACTCTTCGATACTCTGGCCCGTGAGTGGGTCGAGCTCAACCCCGTCGAACCGGGTGGATACGAGAGGCGGGTAGATGAGATTGCCCGTTCGTGTCACCATGCCGTTGATGGTTTCCGTCTCATTGCCACTTCTGTCGAGGCGCGGGCTGTAGTAGTTGAAGTCGTCGGCCATGACGGCATTGACGAGCGAGGCCAGCTCTTCCGGGAAGTAGTCGTACATGCCGAAGAGGTAGGTGCCCGCGTCACCATTGCTGGGTCTGAGCATCATGAGCCGGTTGTCGAACATGGCCCGGAGTGCAAAGAACGATGTCCAGAGGTGCGCAGCTTCGAGATCGTACTCGGAGTAGTCAAAGCCGGAATTAACATCGTATTTGCCAAAGCGATCGCGTCCCTGGCCCTGACGAACATAGAAATACTCGGCATCCTTGCTTCCGCAGATGGAGCGCCGGTAGTATTCGGATGTGTCTTCACGGGATGCACTGGTCGAAAGCCCAAACAGCTGTCCCGTTTGTTTGCTCTTGCAGTACAGACCATAGTCGGGCGTGGAAACGACAGAAGCCAGGAAGTTGAAGATTGAGTATAGAGCGGTGTTGCGTACATCGTTGCTGAGATGGCCCTTGTAGGCCTGGAGCGCTGTTCGATCATTGGCGACGGCGCCCTGCTTAAACAGGTGAGCCAGCTCGTCGAATGTGCGTACTGCATACCGTATGGATGTATACCAGCTATCCCAGTAGGCGCGGCCCCTGGCGAAGTCAGCGAACCAGTAGTAGGTTTCGTATTGGTTGATGGAATAGCGAACCTGCTCGAAGAGGTCAGCGCCCGCATCCCAGCGCCGGCACGATGTCAGCCACCGTGCATTGTCGTCAGTACAGAAGAGGTAGGGGACGCGGACATACCGGTTTGCGCTTCCTCTGGCCTTGTCGGCGAGATAATCGTCGAGCAGAATGTATTGCCGATCGTTGATGAAGTCGACACCCTCTGGGAAGCTTCGTACGAAATCCTGATAGTGTATGAGCTCAAGGTAGGGCTGGCCAACTGTGGTTTGATCGTCGAAAGTGCTGTAGATCGTTTTTTGCGCGCCATCTACAAAGACCTTGCCGGAAATCGCGCCTGTTGTGTCTTTATGAGTCATGATCTGGCCCGCTTTGCCCAACTGGCTCAGAGGATGCGTGAACACCTCGACGAAGCCCTTTGTCTGACGGACACACTGGCCATTGACCATCGAACCGTTATTGCCCCTGCAATCGGTTTCGTTCTCATTCGTGACATTGGTACCCATGCTGTAGCCATAGACGATGGCAGCGATGTCGTATTTTCCAAGCCCACTGAAATCGTTAACGATGGGGTTGTAGTCCATGATCGAGGAGTACATGTTGGTGAGCATGCCACCTTTTAGCTGTGCATCGCTGTAGTTATAGAGCGCATACATATCCTCGACAGTTTTGATGTCTTTGTTGAATACGTTGTTCTCGCCCCCACGTCGCAGTGCCCAGTACTCGTCAAAATAATTGAGCGAGTCGAAGGAGCCTGAGAAATTGTGTCGCAGACCGAGGCTATGTCCCATCTCGTGGAGTGCTGTCGCACGGAAAATTTCAGCGCGCACTTCGTAGAAGATGTTGTCATAGTCGTAGCGGCCTTTAAATCTTTCTGCCAAACTGGCGATGTTCGGATCCGACATACCTTCAGCAAAGCAGATGCCCCTTGCGCCCATCGCAGCCTTCATGGCCTCGGCGGTTTGCTCTCGCTTAAAACTGAGCTGTTTGAAAGGTGAGGCTGCTTCTGCAGCTGCTGCAGGGAGGTTCGAAGGTTTGACGCCAAGCCTCTTAGCGACCGAACGCTGTATGGCATCATCCATGTCAGTGTTCACCAACCCACTGTCATGAATGGCCTTAAGCTTAGCATCTGCTGAGGTGTAGTCGAACTTCCTCAGATTCGCCATTTTGCTTTGTATCTGAATGTCGCGCCTTTCCTGTTCGGCACGCCTTTGTGGGGAATTGAGCTGTGCTGTTCTGGCCTGGTCCGGAAGCTTGGACAGATCAACGAGCCTGGCGCCCGATGCTTTCGCACGTGCTACTGCCACGTCGTTGGTGCGTGCACCCTCTGGTGTCAGATCGCCATTGTAGAACTTAATGTAATCCACAGCAGCATTTGCCTGATGATTCACGGCTGCCAGATAGACGTGGGAGTGCGCGGACAGCGTCTCACCTGTGAGCGGATCGCTTGCACCAGGGCCATAGCCCAGCAAGCCAGCATCCAGTCGCTGATTGACAATCCAGAGGACATTCTTGCGGAAGTCGCCCTCGCGAATCTCGTAACCCACCGGTCCGCACAGGCGGGAATCACTCGCAATGACGGGAACATGGCACGCTACGAAGATATCGTCGACCTGTGCGTTCGCCTCTTTGCCCTGCATGACGCGGACGGCATGCTTGAAAGCCTCATTCCACTCCTCGATAGAACTGATGGCTGCTTTTGCAAGCTCTGCTTCAACTTTGTCATCATTTCTCAACCCGCGGATATAGAAAGGCGCAGTTTTAACCTTGCGATCCTTGATGGGAATGGCAACGCGCTTCCCGCCTTCCATCTTGTAGCTTTCTTGCCAGATGTTGTGGCGATTGGCCAGTTCCATGCGGCCGGCGTTCATGATGCCCAATTGCGGATCGTAGGTGTAGCGTTCCGTTCGGAAATATCCGAAACGGTTCATATCCTGGTTCGAATACGTGACAGGCTCGTAATTGCGGTCGCCCAGATCGCGAACAAAACTCGTCACGATGCGCGTTTCGGCCGAACCACAATCTCCAAACCACCACCCGATGATCTCGCCCGCAAGGCAGTCCCAAATCGTAGGCTGGATGATATAGTTGCCAGGCGCATCGAAATAAACGAGCGTACCGTTTTCGTCGTACTCAAAGTACGGCGCCCGAACGGGATCAACTTCGGCAACCTGCTGAAGTCCGAGTTTGAACGTTGGCGGCATGTCGTACCAGAACCACCACTCAAGGTTGACGAGCGGATTGGATTGCCAGTCAACACGGATGTAGTCTCGCTCATACCAATGCCTGTCCGTTGTGTTTTCAAGGATCACATTGGATTGCTCGCCCGTCGACGTGTCATATTGACGCTGCACGTCAAAATGCGACTGAATCGGGAACATGGCACGAATCGAACCCTTGTAATTCTCGTCGTACAGCTCCTCGTAGGAGTTTGAACCCGACAAATTCAGCGACGTATCGTCTGACCCAGGAAGCGAAGGATAGCTCTTGTACGCAATCAGGTAGTCTTCCTCTGCGACAAAAACAATTTTGTCGAGCTCCATCATCAGACCCTCGAAGCCTGCCATCTCACCCGCTGTCGAATTAACTTTGGTGACCTTTTGGCCAATCCACCATGTTCCGACCGTCAGGTCGGACTTCTTCACACGGTTTGGTTGTGTTCTGTCAATATCGCCGACATCTTGCGCGCATCCGCTCGCCGCTGCCGCTATTAACAGCGTCGCGAGCAGCGAACTGCGTTTCCATTGAATACTCATTGTCTTGCTCCTTTCTCTGTTTCATTTCGCACCCACATGGCCATGCATGGTGCGACGCGTCAAATCCTGTGCCGCTTTCAAGGCAACGGCATCATAAGATGTCGTACACATGGCGGCGACTGTTCCACATTGACCTACATACAGAAATATTCCATCTTTTGTCCAGAATTATTTGTATTTTTTTCAGTCTGCTTCAAAACCGACAGATTCTAAAAAAAGGCTAATGGCCTTCTATTATCTTGGCAATTTCGATGTCGGCCGACATGGACTGAAAGGGATGCTGGTGAAGAAAATTCGAAATCAGGCATATTGGTGACCATTTACAACGGCCGTTTATGAGCTTTTCACTGCCCACGCGCGCTTGTACGTTGCACGGCAACAGGCGTCAACCAGATTTTTCTGTCGGGGGCAGCGCCCCCTGCGCCGCTATCGGCCGCAATCCACCGTCGCCTGCCACCACCGGCGGCAGCGGCCGATACGCGTCTACCCCCTTT
>WQTY01000105.1 GCA_009786045.1 Pseudomonadota bacterium
GGAGCTCTCCAGCTTTCGAGTCACTGCTTTCGACTGCAGGCAACGCCCGCCAGTAAAGCTGCTCCCGTGAATTGACCGACAGGAATGACAAAGAAAGCGAAAACGGAGAGTCGGCAAGGCTCGGAATGAGATAGGAGGCATGAAGCGCATGATCGCTCCTGGGGGTTGCCACAAAAGCCAGACGAAACCGCTGACCTGTGCCCAAAACATTCAGATAAGACACATCCAGACCAAGCCAGAACGCAGACTTCTCGCTAATGCCCAGATGGTAGTCGTTAACCTGAATATGCAGACGCTCTTTGAGACGGAGTTTAATTTTGAGGCGGCGGAAATCCGACCCCGGCTGCAACTCCATCTCGACATCTTCAAAAATGCCGCTCATCGCAAGGCGCGCCTGGGCCGTTTCCAGTTCCTGGAGCCGGACTTGATCCTCTGGGGCGAGCTGCATAATGGTCAGAACTCGCGCCCGTGATGTCATGATGTTGCCAGAAACATCGATAGACTCCAGCACATAGACAGGATCCGGCAGAGATGTGGGCAGAGATGAAGGCAACACATCGTTATCCCCGACATCCCCCCCCCATATGACGTGCATCGAAGTCCTTGTTTCGTCGTCAGCATCCTGTTCGTCGAATTCTACGAATTCCGGCAACCCATATATAGACTCAAATTCTGCGAATTCTGACGTGTCGGGCTCTCCCTCCTCTGCTTCGCCTTCCCATTCTTCTTCCCACTCGCCTTCAGTGGCCTGGACAGTTTCTTCCCACTCGCCTTCAGGACTTGCCTGGACAGTGCTCAGAGGGCACAGGCACAGGCCAAGAAGCAGGAAGAGAACAAGGCGCATTCGCATGAATTAACCCACAAAGATATGGAAAGATTTATACCGTTCAACATAGTCCCGATATGAACCGGAAATGTCGATGATCCCAATGAGCTCAGTACCCCGGCCAGGGCTTATGTTAATAACGAGCTTGTTGAGGTTCTCCATGATGAAATAAAATCCCATGCCCGCTCCTCCCTGTTTATGTTCGATCTGATCTGCGCCCATACTGAAACAGCGCACCAGATAGGAGCGAATCTTTTCTGGTGTAAGGGAGCCAAATCTGTCTCGCACAGAAACCACCAGCTGCCGCCCATCGTTCGCAAACGAAAAGAAACAGGTTTCATCGGGTTGCAGCTCAACAGGCGCTGTGCGGGCCCGGCGTGCATACGGACGCACGCCGTTGGCATAGATGGGTGCATTGTAAATCGCATTCATCAAAAGCTCATCGACCACACCACAGGCCGCCGAGGCAATGCGCTTGTTGATGCCAAGGCCTGCAGCATACTCCGATAAAGCCTGCAAAAGAAACGGCTTCTGATGGCTCGACGTTACCTCGTAGGCCACTGGCATCGCGCCATAGCAAAGGTACTTTTCGAGACCAAAAATATCATTTCGAATGATCTTGCCCACCGTGATGATGAGCTCGTCTGGATCGAAATCATGGCTCTTGGCAACGATGTTGCTTACAAAAGACAGATTGAAAATGTTGCGCATATCCTCTTTGCCGCGCCGTTCTGCCAAAAGGAGAATTTTCGTCTTGCCGTTGACCCAGTGGGATGCCGGCTGCAGCGAAAAGCGAGCGAGGAAATTGTCGAGCGCAACATGACCGTTGGCTTCGAGCATCTGGGACTGCTGATCGTAGTCGGCAACAAGGAGATCGATATGCCCATGCATGATCGTTTGCTCGGCCTCCTGCAGGCTTGAAACGACCTGTATCATACACCCCGTCGCCGAAAGCACTTTAGTCAACATCTGCTGCTCTTTGGGATTCGAAGACAACAACAAGATGGTCGCCGTATCACCGAGCAATGTGGGCACTACTTTCATGCAATCCCTCTATCGAAAACCGTGAACAGAACGCAGCTGTCACAGACGCAGATCCAGCTTCTTGTCGAACTCAGCAAGGGTTGGGATGTACTGTACCTGGAATGGATTAAACACGATCCCTTCCCTGCGCTCTTTCAGGATGACCGTTGAGACAGGTATCCTGATGGATTCCGGTTCCATAAGCTGATAATCCATCGCCACTGCTCTCCTCTCGTTGGCAATTCGCCGAAAAGCAGCAGCTTCAGTCGCATTGAATGCGGAGATACCATTGACGATCGAAGAGGCCTCCGCATCAATGCCCTGAATGGCATTGCGGATAATCTCCGCATCGTTGCCTGTCACGCGCGTGACATTGATGGCCACAATGGGCAAAGCAACTGGAGGGGAGGTAAAAATGGTCGTGAACCCAGAATCGTAGCCCTCAAAAGCAATCGTCAGATCCGCTTTCCCAAGCTCCACCGCATTGAGCGCCGAACGCACATCGCGGGCCTCCTCGACGGAAGCAAAAAAGTCATCGACTTTGACTTCATTGCCCAACACCGCCGAAGCAAAGAAAGACCTGGCAAGAGGCGTGCTTGCAACGAGTACAAGGCGCTTGCCGCGGTAATGGTAAAGCCTGTCACTGCCGCCGCGCCTGGTCAATACCTTCATGCGCTTGGAAGTCGCCCCATTCAGGGAGAGCATGCCAACCGCACGAAGTGAACCTCCCTTGGAGGAGAAATACTCTGCATCCAATATGGCCACATCAATGTTCGAGCGAGCCGCTTCGAAATCAGCGGCTCTGGCAAACGCCTTGCCCTCCCAGCGCATCCCTGTCTGATCGCTGAGAATCCTGGCAATACGAGACACATACGCATTACGTGCTTCGCCATCTTTGAAGTCGAGGTTGGGGGCAAAAATCGCCACTGTCCGCGTCTGAGAAAATGCCATTCCCGGCAAAACCATTGCCAGGGCAAAAAGAAGAACTGCCGTTAGTATTCGCTTCATCTCTGCCTCTCGGAATCACTCGACTGATCACCCCACACACGCTGCTTCGTTGCTAACATCTTTCGAACTTCCTCGGACTTGCGTGCACTCGTCAGCGCCACATACCGCTCGTAGTATCGCGTTGCCGTCACAGCATCGTTCGACTTGTCCAGATAAATGGCATAATTCAGAATTGCCTCGGGAATGTTCTGCTTTGCGTAACGCTCAAGCGTACTCTCCGCATTTGCCAGACGCCCGGCCATCAGACGAACCACGACGAGATTGTACTGATCCGCCAGCGCCGTGGAAATCACATTAAGGCGTTCATAGTGCTCAAGCGCCACATCAAGCTTGCGATTTCGCAGCGCCTGCTGCCCAAGCCTGCGGCGCACCGCCGTCTCCAGCGCACGATAATCCTCGCCCGCGTTGTTGCCAATTAAACCCAGTGCGCCGGCAAAGTTGCCCGTTTCGTAATACACATACGCAAGCTCAAAGTTGATGTCCAGCACACCGCCCTCGACGATTTCTCCACGCACCTTGGGAGGAAGCGAACGGAATTCCGAACGCACAGACTCAAGCTTTGCCCTGGCTTGCGAAAAACGTTTATTGCGGATGTCGTTGATCGCCGAAAGATAGTCGAATCGCAGCCTGTCGACGGTATCCAGCCCCTCCTTAAACTGATCCACACGCGCCAGATACTGTTCAAAGACCGACAATTCACCCGCATTGAGCGCCCGCATCGCCTTCTGAAGCGCCACCACGGCATTGGCCGGGGAGTCGACCACGCCATAGCGCTCAGCCTCCACCAGTGCCTGGGCCGCCTCGTCCCAGTTCCCAAGACTGGACTGCGCAACCGCCATCAAATACCAGCCCGTCCCACCCATGGACGCAGGCGCCTGCGTTGCAATCATCTCGTTTAATCGCTTCACGGCATACTGATATTCGCCATCGCGAATATCAAAATGCGCCGCAAGCCTGATGACATTCGGGTCGACCGCCGACACCTGCTCCGCTGCCTGAAATGACGAAAACGCCACATCAAACTCTTCCTCAAGCAACGCCAGCTGGGAAAGGCTGCAGTACGCTTCGATCAAATGCACATCCATGACAAGCGCCTGCTCAAACACCTGCCGCGCCTGCTCAAACTCCCCAAGCATCATGGCATCCACCCCCTGATGCAAAAGCGTCAGACTCAACATCTCCCAGGCCAAATCATTGTGCAGACTCTCATCAATGATGGCCATCAATATCTCTGCCGCCTGGCTGTAATTGCGAAGTTCGAGATAATCGCGCGCCAGGAAAAGGCCATACTTCGACGAAGACGACTGCCCTTCGACAAGACGGCGATGAATCTCCAGTGACTCATCCGCCAGTCCATGCTTGCGAAGCAACACCGCGCCAAAATGCAAATCATCAGGATTGTCCGTCGAATCGATGATCTGCCTAATCTCCTCCGCACCGCCCGGCTCCCCGCGAAGCATGCGAATATAGGCAAGCTTAAGCCTGAGGTAGCGATAGTCGGGCATCAAAGCCTCCAGGGCCTTGAACTTCTCCTCTGCACTGTCAAGGTTGCCAAGCCGAAGCTCCGATTCTGCGATAAAATACAGCGCCGACATATGCTCGCGATCACGCGCCAGAACCTTCTCAAAACGTTTGATCGCCTCATCATACCGTCCCCCAAGAAAATACGCGCTGGCGATGGTATAAAGAAGCTCGTGGCGCCGGCCGTCAAGCTCATAGGCACGCTCATACAGCCTCACCGCGCCGTCAATGTTGCCGCGCTCAAACTGTACATGCCCCATGTTGATGGTTGCGATAACATCTTTGGGATCAATCTTAAGCAAAAATGCAAGCGATTCCTCGGCACCGGACACATTCCCTGCCTGAAGATACACTGCGCTCAGCGCCTTATAGGCCTGAACGTCGTTGGGATTTAAGCTCGCATAACGCGCAAAATTCTCCTGCGCCGCATCATGCCGCCCCTTGTCGAGCTGGATCTTGCCAAGAACAAAATACGCCTCTGCCAAATCCTGACGCTGCAAAACCACCGAACTGAGCAATTGCTCCGCCTCTTCGACCTCTCCCACCTGATACAAATTCAGGCCAAGATAGTGCTTCAGCTCGACGTTATCCGGGTGGCTCCTGAGTGCTTCCCGCAACAACACCACCGCCTCTGCGCTGCGGTTTTCGGCATACAAAATATAACCCAGGCGCACATATGCCGCCGCAAACCCGGGATCTGACGAAATCGCCTTCCGATAGCTGGTCTCCGCCCGCTTCAGATAGTCCGCATCCCCCCTCTGCTCCGCCTGACGCTCAAACTTTATCCCTGCATCGTAGCTTTCCTGCGCCTGCTTCGTCGAATAGTGACTCTGGGCATGAACAGACTCCGCACCCAAAATCGCCAGCCCTAAACTTAATGCCAACCCCGCACATCTCACCATCGGTCGCATCAGACGCCCTCCTTCGTACGGCAAACGTCAAAAAAGACTCCACACGAATAGTTTACACAATTCCAACCACCGCTGACAAGCAAACACCCCCTGCTCACAAAACTTTCCGCTTCGCACACCATTCTTTACGGAAAATGGCACCTCCCATACGGCTAAAATTTCATCTTCGCACCCCATAAAAGGCGAGGCGTATCTGCATCGCAGATAGCCACGCCCGCGTCGCGTATTGCCCGTATGGGCAATAGCGAGCGCCTGAACACAGACATGGCCCGCGAAATCCGGCCTGCCATGCCCCATGCCATAGGTTTTAACGCACAAACAAACCTGTGCCTTCCCGAACTCAATGCAAACGGGCGACCAGGGACGGTCGCCCCTGCTGCATGTTTGTGGGGGCAACGCCCCCTGCGCCGCTATGGCCGCATGCGGCCATACGCGTCTACCCCCTGTGCGGGGCCTCAATCGCCGGCCCCGCAACGCCCCGGCTGTGGCGACTACGTCCGCCCGGGCGACCAGGGACGGTCGCCACCACTCACTGAATCGTGCCGCCGCCGATGACGATATCGCCATCGTACAGCACGAGAGCTTGTCCTTTGGCGATGGCGCGGAGTGGCTCGTCGAAGACGACCTGCAGGGTGTCGTCGTCTGTTTGCGTGACGGTGGCCCATTGCTCAGCCTGGCGGTAGCGAACCTTTGCCTTAAGGCGCATGGGCAATTCGATGCTGTCGAGTGCTATCAGGTTGATGCTTTTGGCAGTCAGCGTGCTCGATAACAGATCGTCTTCATCGCCGAGCGTGACGGTATGGGTGGCAGGATCGACAGCGCACACAAAATACGGCCTGTGCAACGACAGGCCCAGGCCCCGGCGCTGGCCCACCGTATAATGAATAATCCCCTTGTGAGCACCCAGCACTTTGCCAGCACGATCGACAAAATGCCCTTCCTGGCACGGATGCCCCGTGTACTGCTCGATAAAATCGGCATAACGGCCATTCTGGACAAAGCAAATATCCTGGCTGTCGCGCTTTTCGGCATTCAGCAGGCCGAGCGATTGTGCCACGGCACGAACCTGCGGCTTTGTCATGCCCCCAAGCGGAAACACGGTTCGAGAGAGCTGTTCCTGCGAGAGGAAAAATAAGAAATAGCTCTGATCCTTGGCCTCATCGACGGCCTTTTTCAGAAGATAGCGCCCGGCCTTTTCGTCAAACTCAACGCGCGCATAGTGGCCCGTCGCAACAAGATCACACCCCAAAGCCTTTGCACGCGAAAACAATGCCCCAAACTTCAGATACCGATTGCAGTCGACACACGGATTGGGTGTCGCGCCCCGTTCGTAGGCTCGAACGAATCGCGCAATGACTTCATCACCAAAACGCTCAGAAAAGTCGAAAACTTCGTGCGGCATACCAAAGGCAGCGGCGGCCCGGCGAGCATCTTCCATGTCATCGGGCGAACCACAGACACCCGCATGGGGTGCACAGGTGCCCCGGTGAAAAAGCTTCATCGTCGCACCCACACAATCATACCCCAAATCCATCATCTGTGCTGCGGCAACACTCGAATCGACGCCGCCGCTCATGGCAATCAGAGCTTTTGATTTCATATCACCTTGTACCTTTACAGCGTTTTCAGTTTAAGTAACGACAACACAAACAAACAGCGTCTCTTTTCTACTTGCCTGGCGAGGTCTGTCGCCCAAAACGAATCACGTCGTCCTCTGCCCACAAGCGATACGCGCACCCCTCCGTCGGCTTCGCCGCCACCTCCCCTTTAGGGGAGGCACGCAGGGGGGG
>WQTY01000106.1 GCA_009786045.1 Pseudomonadota bacterium
GGGACGGACGCACCAGGCCGGCTGCCAGCTGCTGCTTCGAACGAGGCCAGGGCGCTGCGCGTTGTCAGCGAAGCGGCTTCTCCCCCCCCCATGGCGCTCATGATGGAGGCGCTTGAGGAAGGTTTCATGCCGACGCAGCAGGTTGGTGAAATGGGGTCACTTCAGGGCGTTTTGGACACGATCTATCCGATGGTGTATGCTGAGACGAAGTATGAGCGCCTTCCGGGTTCACCGCTCATTCGATTCACGGATGACATGATTTGGCAATCAGGCGACAGTTATTATGTTAAGCGGGATGCCATGGAGGATCAGGCCAGGCATATCCAGGAGGCGTCCATCGCGCTCAGCGTCTCTCCGCGCATTGAAATGGGACAGACGACGGGCTACAGGCTTGTCGAGATTCCTCCTGACACCCTCTTTTCGAAGATCGGCATGGTGTCTGGTGACATTATTTTGACGATAAACGGCACGAAGCCGGATATGGAACCCATGGCCCTTATGTTCGTTAATATGGTCGCTGGCACGCACGGCATGAGCACAATTCAGGTCGAGCATCGCGGCGTAAAGCGTACCCTTACAATACGCGCATCGGAGTAGGGGATGGATTCTCGCGTGCGCTTTGCAGTTCGGTTGGGCATCGGCATCCTGTTTGTAGCAGTGATGCTGCTGGCAGCTCGCGGTATTGGCAATATTGCCGCGAGCAAGCTCATTGCTGCTACACCCTATGGTATTGGCAGCATTGAGACTGCCGAACAGAGGAGTACACAAGCAGACAGCAGCGCAGGTCTCATCGTCTATAACAGGAACCTGTTCAACCAAAGGGCCAGCTTTGATACAGAAGAACCGATAGCAGAGCTGCCTCCTCCAGAAATAACGATTGATCCTGTCCCAGATCTGGAATGGGATGGTACGCGTCCAGTGTTAACAGACATGCGCGTTATCCTCAGAGGCACTCAGGTTGCCAGCAACCCTGCCTATTCGGTGGCGATGTTCATGCCTTTGGACGGCACAGATGTTCGAACGCTCTTTTTAACTGAGAATTCGGATCTTCTGGGCGAGGCCCGCATCCTCAGAATCGTACGCAACCGGGTCTTTTTGGAACGTTACAGCCAGGGCAACAGACTTGAATACATCGACATCCGCACCACAGAAGAAGACCTGGCTGATGCCAGAAAGGCGCTTGAGCGCCGGCCTGCAGAGAAGCCTGCCCAACCTGCCCCCCAGCAGGAGGTTGTTGTCGCCGATGCCAAGGCTATCAGAAGGGTTGGCCAGGATACCTATGAGATACCCCGCGACATGGTGGAGAAAATTCGGAATAACCCCAATATTCTCAGCAACAGTCCGGAGTTTGGCCCACTCCCTCAGCTCCAGCCCATCTACAGGGGCAATGCCATCAGCAGCTTCCGTGTGCTCAATGTCCAATCCGATTCGATCTATGCTCAGCTTGGGATAAGGTCAGGAGACACGATATTGGATATCAATGGACAGCAGGTCGACAACCCACAAAAAGCCATGTCCTTCTTTGATGCCCTGCAGCCGGGACAGGATGTTGGCATGAGAATCAACCGCAGCGGACAAGAAAGGACGCTCACTTTTCAGTTAAGGTAGCCATGAGCCCCTGACCGACATCATGCCTGAACACAGAAGACGACATGCAAGACGATGTGGTCTCGAAACGTGATTGAGCGGTCTTCCCCTCAAAGGACCAGACAGGACTAGACAGAAGAAGATGCAGAGCAAGTTGAGAGCAAGCTTGATGATAATGGCAACGGGGTTGGCCGCAGGCGTGATGTCCGTGGGCTTACCTGCCTTCGCCCAGGACTCGGACGAGTCGCAGGTTGCAGAGACTGACGCACGCCGTTCACAGCCCGGTGTCGTTCGGCGGCAAGCCCCATCCAATCCGGCAGAACCCGCCAGAAATGAAACCACGCAAAGCGTGGGGGTTGAGGGAGGCGTCATCTTTGGAGAGTCTCTCGACTTTGAGCAGAACTTTGGCAACGATTTCAATGTCAGAACCTCGCCAAGGAACCTGAGGATTACACTGGACTTTCGCGATGCTGAGCTTAGCGATGTTGTTAAGCTCATGAGCGCCCAGACAGGCAGGAACTTCATCATCGCCGACTCCCTGCGAGCCGGGAAGAAGATCACCATCATCAGTCCAAATCCTGTCAGCCAGGTTGAAGCGTATCAGGCCTTTCTGTCAGCCCTGCAAATGAATGGGCTTACTGTGGTACAAAGCGGCAGATTCTACAAAATCGTCGAAACGGCTGTCGGCGTCAAAGAGCCGATTGCCCCTACCTTTGACGATGCACGCGTCGCCAACAACGATGCGCTTGTCACCCACATTATCAGCCTTGAGTTTATCGAAGCCACCCAGATGAAGCCAGTCCTTGAGCAACTCAAGACCACGGCCGGCGTCATCATTGATTATGCGCCTTCCAACACGCTCATCATCACTGACACCGGAGCGTCCGTCAATCGCATGCTCAGCTTCATCAGAAGGATGGATAACGGCAGCAACGATGGCGAAAAAATCTGGGTTTATCCTGTCCAATATGCCTCCGTGACAGACATGGAAAGGCTGCTTTCGCAGGTGTTTCAGATTCAGACTGCCGGCCGGGGCGGCCAGCCTGCGGCCAGCGCAGCCTCCTCCGGTTCAGAAGACATCCGCATCAGCCAGATCGTTGCCGATGAACGCACCAACAAACTCATCATCGTCGCCAACGAACGCAGCTATGAGAAGATGAAACGCCTCATCCTGAAGCTCGACGTCGAGATCCCGGATTCCGGCAAAATCAATGTCATTCATCTGCAAAACTCAGAAGCCAGTGAAATTTATTCGGCGCTGAACCAAATCATCTCCGACATGTCCGCCAACAACGCTCGCAGCGGCGGCCAGGGCAACGCTCAAACCAGCCAGCGTACTCTCCAGGGAGAGAATATCAGCGTGGTGGCAAACCCATCGACGAATGATCTCATCGTGGTGGCCAGCCCGCGCGACTTTTTGGCCATCAAGAATGTTATCAGAGAGCTGGATCGCCCAAGGCGACAGGTTTTTGTTGAAGCCGTGATCATGGAAGTGAGCCTTGAGCGGTCGCGAGATCTCGGTGTTGCCATGCACGGCGGTGGCGGCAATATTTTCGATACTTCCTCTGGCTTTGGCTATGCAGGCCGTACAGAGCTCAACTCCCTGAACAGTCTTACGCCTGCTACCATGTTCCTTGGTCCAGGATCCGTACCGGGCTTTCTCATGGCCCTGGCAGGTCCTTCCTTCCAGGTCGGAAACATGAACATCCCAAGCATTGGTGCAGTCATCACCGCGCTTCAGACGAACACCGATGTCAACGTACTCTCGACACCAACCATCCTGACGCTCGACAACCAGGAAGCTGAGATCAGCGTTGGTGAGCGCATTCCCTATGTCACAAACACGGGCTCAAATCTTGGCGCCCTTGCGGGCTTGGCCGGTGATCAGTCAAGCATGGTAAACAATATTTTGGGTGGCGGGGGATTGGGCTATGGCACGCAGATCGAACGCGTCGATGTTGCCCTGACCCTTCGCATCAAGCCGCAAATCAATGAAGGCGGTACCGTTCGCCTTGATATCCAGGAAGAAATCGAAGAAGTTAAACCGGGGGGCACTGATCTTGGCGGCCCATCGACGCGTATGAGAAGCCTCAAAACCGTTGTCGTCGTTCCGGATCAACAAACCGTCGTCCTGGGTGGCCTGGTGCGTGACAGCGAGTCTCAGTCCGTCTCTAAAGTCCCGCTCCTGGGTGATATTCCTGTCCTCGGCTATCTTTTCCGTTCGAGTCACACCACCATCCAGAAGCAAAATCTCCTGCTCATGCTGACACCCTACATCATCGAAAGCAATGCAGACCTGGAGAAAATCAGCCAGCGCAAACAGAAGGAACGTGAAGAGTTCCTGGCTTTCTTCGGCCGAAAGGACCTGGGCTACGTCCGCAGTGTCAACTTCGACAAGAAGCATGGCCTGCTGGAAGACATCCGTCAGTCCATTGATGCGAAGGAAAGCGAACTCAGCGCAATCCGCGAGGCTCAAAACATCGTCGAGTTTTACATTGATGATGAGGGCATCGATCTGCCTGCCGGTTTTAGCGATGGCTATTCGACGGGCGGCGGCGGAGGCGGCGCTTATGGCCGTGGACAGCAACAGCGGCGCACCGGCGGAGGCGTTGCCCCTGTGGGTCGGGGTGGTGGCGGCAACCAGGGCGGAGGCGGCGACGGCGGTAACCAGGGCGGAGGCGGCAACCAGGGGCGTGGCAATGTGCGGCCCGCTGTTGCCCCCGGAGGCGGCCCGGGCGTCAATCGTCCTCAGGGCAATCGCCAAAGACCCGGTAACCACTAATCATTCCAAACCCCACACCTACCAAAGACTGGCACATTGACTGGATGTGCCGCCACCCGCTGGAAGGCAAAGCATGTACGGACGCCGACGCTTAGGCGAGATTTTGACAGACCAGGGCCGGCTGACGCCGTTGCAGCTCACAGAGGCACTCCGTCAGCAGTCATTCGAAGAAACGAAGCGATTGGGCGAGATTTTGCGCGATGCAAAACATGTCACGGAGCTTGATATCCTGCATGCTTTGGGCATCCAGTTTGGTTATGAGGTGTGGGAATCCTTTGATGTCGATGCGGCAGATGTGAGCCTGTCGAAAGACTACAACTATGCCACGGCAATGAGTCAGCTCATTATGCCCTTCCAGCGCAACGGGCAGCTCGTGCTGACCGCAACGCCCGATCCGCTCAATCTCGACGGATTGGACTATATTCGCGTCATGACGGGCTGTGAGCCCATTATCATCCTTGCGCCACATGCCGCCGTCAAAGCTCTCATCACGGGCATCTACGACAAGCGCGGTGACCTCACCAATCTCGTCGACGACCTCGATCAGCATAAACACGGCACCGACGAAGAAGAAACTGAAAAAATCGAAGACATCCTCAACCGCGCTGCAAGCGACGATGAAGGACCGATCATACAGCTCATCAACATGGTCTTCCAGCAGGCCGTCCGAGAACGCGCCAGCGATATTCACATCGAAGCCGCTGACGATTGCGTTATCGTGCGCTTCCGCGTCGATGGCGTCCTTAAGGAAATCGTTCGGGCGCAGAAGCGTTTCCACAGTTCGATTGTCGTGCGCGTCAAGATCATGTCCAACCTCAATATCGCCGAAAGACGCATGCCTCAGGACGGCCGTATCCGCTTCAAGATCGCCGGACGCGACATCGACGTCCGCGTGGCCACTGCCCCGGCAGCACATGGTGAAAGAATTACCATGCGACTGCTCGATCAGCAGGCCATCCTGCTCGATCTCAAAGACCTTGGGTTCTCCGAACGGCACTACCGCATCATTACCCATGCCATCAGCCAGCCACACGGCATCGTTCTCGTCACCGGACCAACCGGCTCCGGTAAAACCACCACTCTCTACGCCTGTCTTAACCGCATCAACACGCCGGATAAGAATATCCTCACTGTCGAAGACCCTGTCGAATACCAATTGGCCGGCATCAGCCAGATGCAGGTCAACGCCAAGATCGACCTCACCTTTGCAAGCGGACTGAGAAGCTACCTGCGCCACGACCCGGACATCATCATGGTGGGTGAAATCCGTGACCAGGAAACCGCCGAAATCGCCATCCAGGCGGCGCTCACCGGACACCTGGTCTTTTCTACCCTCCATACCAACGACGCTGCCGGTGCCTTTACGCGCCTCATCGACATGGGCATTGAGCCCTTCCTTGTCAGCTCCTCCCTCTCCCTCTCCATGGCCCAACGCCTCATCCGGCGCCTCTGTGTGATATGCAAACAGCCCTACGAACCCCTGCCGGAGGAGCTGCGGGAAATCGGCATCTCCCATCAACAGGTTGCACAAATCGGCGGCCTCCTGTATCGCCCCATTGGCTGCAAGGAATGCAACATGTCGGGTTATGCCGGCCGAATGGCCATCTATGAGATGATGGTCATCAACGATGACATTCGCCGGCTCGTCATGCAGCGCGCCGACGCTTCGACCATTAAAAGAGTCGCCGAGCAGCATGGCATGACAAGCCTGCGCGAAGATGGCATTTGCAAAGTCCTGGAGGGCAAATCCAGCATTTCAGAGGTCCTGCGAGTGACACAGGATTCTGCCGAATAAGGAACCCTCGCCATGCCCCTTTACGAGTACAAAGGTTTCTATACCGCCGGAAAAAGCGCTGGAAAACCCGCCAAGGGCATGAAAGAAGCGCCAAACAAACAGGCTCTCCGCGAAGCCCTGCTCAAGGGCGGCATCCTGCTTAGCCAGGCTACCGAAAAAAGCCAGTCAGGATCCGCCGCCAAAGGCACCTCCAAACCAAGGTTTGAAATCGGCGGCGGCATCACCAAGCAAGACGTCAAAGATTTCACCAGCCAGTTTTGTACCCTGCAAAAAGCCGCCATCCCACTCGTGGAATGCCTCAATGCCCTCGCCGAGCAATCCGAAAAAGAAACCCTGCGCACCGTGCTCTCCGACATCAAAACCAAGGTCAGTGAAGGCTCAAGCCTGGCCAAAGCCATGGCCGATCACCCCAAAGTCTTCGATACGCTCTATGTTTCCATGGTTCGCGCTGGCGAGTCTTCCGGTGCCCTTGATACCGTTCTCGAAAGACTCACGGATTTCCTCGACAGCCAACTGCGGCTGCGCTCCAAGATCATCGGCGCCATGGTTTATCCCATCATCATGATCGTCGTCGGCGTGATGCTCATGGGGCTGCTCTTCGTCTTTGTCATCCCACGCGTCACCAAACTCTTCGATCAGCAGCGAAAGGAACTCCCCGCCATCACCAAAGTCCTCCTCTGGACAACCGATTTCTTGACGAGCTACCGGGGGCTTATTCTTCTGGCGGTCATTGGCTTAGCCGCCTATGCCTTCATAAAATGGGTCGCCACCCCAGCCGGAAAGCTGAAATGGGACACTTTTAAACTCAAGCTCCCTCTCCTTGGGGGCGTCATTCGCATGGTTTCCATTGCCAGATTTGCCAAAACGCTTGCCACCCTCCTGGCAAGCGG
>WQTY01000107.1 GCA_009786045.1 Pseudomonadota bacterium
GTCTACGCGCCGAGCCGAACCACTTGCAGCGCAATCTGCCAGGCCAATACGGCCAATGCCTGCCTGCCCAAAACACATCTCGTTTTTGACGAGTTCGTTACCCACTATGACGGGACTGGCACGCTGGATGCCTTTGCCATCGCGATGGTTCTTAACTCGGACGAAGCCATCGACAGTGCTGCCTGCACACTGGGTTTCCTCGACAGTGCACACAAGTTGTTCAGCTACATCAGCCTCAGTCGATTCTTCCCAACGGGCAGTGCAGATCTCAACATCTATCCCTGCCAATCGCTCGTCTTCTGCACACAGCGCTCAACCACGGCAGTGCTTGGCAACGGATCTGACGGCCCCTGCGACATCTATATCCGGCCAGAGGATTTCTTCGGCATTCTCAATAAACTCGCTGTTATCCAGCTGACCTGCGGCGGCGTCTTCCTGGATTTCTTCGATGTGTCCGGCCTCAAAGGGCAACTCAAGTTGGGGGTCGACTACGGCAAAACCGTCGACGGGCTCCCCTGGCCCAATATCAATACAGTTTCGCTGACCCAGCGCATGACACTTGATCACGATCGCGAGTTTTCACTTGAAGGTTTTGGCGAGGGATGTACACCCTAGACAGTCAACACGCCCCCCACGAAAAAAGAGTGCCGGCGCGTATTTGGCGATGCCAGATAGCGCCGGCGGCCAGCGTATTGGCCGCCCCCGGCCAATAGCGGGCCCCACCATGCCAACCCTGACCCTCGAAAACATGAGCTTTGGCTACGGACGCGGTGACATTTTCTCATCTGTCAGCGTTGAAACCAGCAATGCGCTTTTGTGCACAGGCGCCAATGGGTCTGGGAAGACAACGCTTCTGAAGCTTCTGGCGCGCGTCTTGTGGCCCAGAGCAGGAACAATACGACTGGATGGGCGGCGTCGGTACGTGTCAGCGGCATTCTTTGGCGACGAAATTTTATTGGATGATTTAACAGTTTTTGCGCATTTTAACTGGCTTAAACGGCATGTCGACGCGGATGATGCTTTTCAGCATCGTGCAAGGGAGCTTTTTGATTTGCATGCCATGTGGGGGGCTCGTGTGGGGGATTTGTCGTGCGGGATGCGGCGCTGGGTGGGGTTGGCGTTTTCGCTCTCAACGCCATCAGAGGCATATTTCCTCGATGAGCCATTTGCGCATCTGGACGAAACGCGAATGCGGCTGCTCATCGCTGCCCTGGGTGAGGTATGCGCTCTGGGACGGTTTGTGGCGCTGACACATCATGTGCCGGTGTCGCTTGGTTTTGCGCACAAGGTTTGGAATTTATGCGATGGGTAGTGTGGGTATCGCTCCTGGATTTAAACACGCGCCTCCTGTGGTCACGGCGGTCGAGCTGGTGCGTGGCGTTTTTTGTTTTTGGGCTCCTGGTGACATGTATGGGATTTGCGGGGTGGCTGTCGGATATCCACCATGCCACGCATGCCGCCTGGTTGTGTCTGATCATCTTTGGCTATGCGACGTTTTTCCTGGAAACTTCGGACGATCAACCGCGCCTTGAGTGGTTTGAGGTACGAAGCCTGGGGGGAATCTATTTGGCGACCAAAGGGCTTGTCATCGCCTGGATGGGGGTACCAATCATCGCATTTTGGGCCGTGATTCAGGTTTTGCTGGGACTTGAACTGCGTACTGTCTTGTATATTGCTGCCACGGCGTGGCTATTTTTGGTGGTTTTTCTGGCAACCGTTTTACTCACCCATCGCCTCATGGCGCGTTTCCATCTTGCGCCCATGGTTCAGATTCTGATTTCAGGCCCCTGGGTGCTCGTCGCCTGGCTGCTTGGTTTGGGTGCAACGGAAGCCTGGCTGGAGGGGGCCTCTGGCGTATGGGGCTGGATTGGGTTGCTTGCCATGGTGGCGCTGCAGGCGGCCGGGGCGTGGTTTTGCCAGCAAACTGCCGAGGATGAGGATGAACGCGAGGAATACTGCGAAGCACCAAAGGGTCGAGGGAAGGACATTCGTGGCCACGAGGAGCAGGCCCAAATCGGCTCGAAAACGAAAGGCCCGGTACTCCCATAAGCCAGCATGTGAGGCAACCGTCGCAGAAGTGCTCATGTGTGTCGCCATGGAATCGTCCTGAAGAAAGGACAGGCCGAATGTGCGGCCATCTGCTTTGATAAGTGTCAGTTCGTAGCGCAGGGCCGCCGTATGGGTGGGCGTGGCGCGAAGGGCATACAGCCGCACATCGCGAAGCGGCTGCGAAGCATCCTCATTGAACGATGTCGCAACCCAGGCCGACATGCGAGAAGGGGCAGCCACGAAAGGAAGCGTCAAAAACGCTGCAGCCAGAGTCACCGCCAAAGCTATCCGGCGACCCCATCGAACCCCATGCCAGCGGCAGGCAAGGGCCACGCCCAATCCGGCATAGACGACATAAAGCGCCTCGGGGAGCAGATGCACACCCATGGCTGCACACAGGATGAGCCCAATCATGAGGCAAAGGAGGCATAGCGGCCAAAATGTCCTTTGCCTGCGGGCATCTCGCAGGATCCACCAGGCAGCCGCCGACCAGGCGATCAGAAAAATAGCCCAGGCAAGGGCAATTGATGTTGTCCCGTAGACGTGCCGCGAGGTCGATGCTGCACTGACATGAATGAACCCGCATTGCAATGCCACAATCCAGACGACACCCCATGCCCAGATGGTTTTCGTGCTGTCGGTGTGCCCTCCCAAAAGGACCAGAAAGAGAGACAGCGCAATGAGTTCTATGCCATCCCATTGCCAGAGCGCACCCCATTCAAGAGCATCCCGCGCCCAAATCATCCCAAATAGGATCGCCATACCCTGCAGCACCAGGACAAGTGCGCCGACACCTGGGCGGCGACCAGACAAAACGAGCAAGGCTCCCCAAAGGGCGAGAATTTTGGCAGTACAGGCCATCAAAACATGAGACCAGGCCAGCGGATGGCGCATCGCCTCGAAGGCCTCATAGGTGACAGGGCCCAAATCGCTCCACGCGGTAACCATTCGAAATATCGCATAAAACGCCATCACGCTCTGCGCGCGCCCATCCCAAATCGACAGGCTGGGAAAGGGAGAAAAAAATATGCATGCCGCCACAAGTGCTGCCTCAAGAATGGCAATCCCAAAGGGCGAGTACCCATGGCGAAGGAAGGCTTCGCTGCCACTCATGCTGTGGATTTGTGCAACGAGAATAAGACCAAGAAAATAGGCCCCAACAAGGCATATGCCTGCTATCCCGAAAAGTGACCGGGCTGGCGGTCTGCCTGCCTGCCCGGCACCCAATGCCATGGCAATCGCTGCCATGGCAATCAATGCCCTGACACTGCCGGAGGCTATCGCCTCGAAACTGAGCTGCATCACGGCGTTTGCGCCTTCCCCTGGCACAGCGTAAGAACTCTTGTCACCGAGAGAACGCCCCTGTCGACTTTTGCATAAACGATAACTGCCTGCCCATCGGAAAGCGTGCGTCCGGGAGGCAGTTCCAATGTTAACGCCAGGCAGGCTTTGGCATCACATAACTGTGCAGCGCCAGGCGCTGCCGGGTCAAAATAAAGATTCCCTTCGAGGCGAACCCGCCCCCTGGATCCATCTGGCTGAGCCAGCCAATCGCTGACGCTTAAAGCATAAGCGCCAGCCATGTAGCTCATCCCCAGCACAACAGCAATGACCAGGGCGGCGATGAACAAGGGGAAGGCCGCCCGAATACTCAGAGCCATTTGTCCGCATTGAAGTCGTAGTTAACTTCGACATGCTGGTTCGGCTTGATGGTCACTGTCTTGGTCACCCGCTTATTCTTGGAAGGAAAGGTGAGGTCGATCCTGTGGGTGCCGGATGCCATACTTCGATTCGTGAGTGGCGCAGTGCCGCTATTGCCAATGCGCGTGCCATCAATAGAAACGACTGCCCAGGGTGTTGCTTTGACAGTGAGGGTTCCAAAACCAGTTTCGGCCCTTGGCTCTCGCGGCTGACGTGGTTGACGCGGGGGCGTAGTTCTGGGCTGAGTCGGAGGAGGCTGCGCCTGCGCACGCACAGCCCGGCTAAGGGCTATGGTCATCTCGGGGTCAGCGCCATTGGCAGCGACGAAAACCTGGTTCGCAGGGGCAAAGGCACTATCCGCGGGGATAACATCGATTTTAAGTTCCGTCCCAAAAGCAACATTATTGATGGTCACTGGCGATGGGCCAAGCCTCTCGCCGTTGACCTCAACGATGGCGCCTGGAGGATCCGTTTTGATGGTCAGGGTCGGAATGGCATTGAGTTCTGCCGCCCTGGCGGCTTCAAGCGTTCGCAGATTGACACTGATATCCTGCGACAGAAGGAGAAGCTGCCGTTCGACAGTGAGGGGCTCATGCCCCGACAATTCGAATGTGACCTGAACCTTCTCACCAATCTTGAAATTGCTGGCATAGTACGGCGTCTGTGATGGCAACTGTTCGCCATTGATGGTGATATTGGCCCCTGACGGCAGGGATTTGAGGGCGAGCGAAGCCTCTGGCGCAACAAAAGCCGGCACAGGGTCTGGCTGTTTTGTAAAGAAGATAAAACCGAAAACGCCAAAACCGACACCAATCATCAGAGTAATGATGGTTCCGATAATGAAGCCCCAGGGCTTGTCATGGTGCTGCACGGAGGCTGCCATGGCCATGGGATCACCTGGAAACACGGGCGCAGGCTGAGTAAAGGGCTGAGGCACCGGCGCCATGCTCGGTGGCGGAGCCACAGGTTCCTGCGGCATCGGCGCAGCTTCTGCCGGCGAATAAGCCAGCGTGCGGCGCGGACCTGCCCCGGCAATCATCACAAACTCGCCCCTGTCGTCGAGCTTATAGAGAGACTCAGCCGGCGTATAGCTGGGAAGCTCATTGGCTGAACGCCCCTGCCGTCCGGCCAATGCCGCAACGGTCTCTCCAAGACGCTGATCTGACCCATCGCCATGGTCTCGGATAAACGCCTCCAGGGCATCCGCAAGCTGACCGCACGTCATAAAACGCTGGTCGCGATCGCGCTGAAGCGTTCGCATGATGATGTCGCCAAGAGGACGCGGAATATTGGCATCAATGTCTGAAGGGTGGATGATCTCGGACTTGAGAACCTTGCTCAAAATGTCGAAATCGCTGTTCGCCTTGAAAAGACGATAGCTCGTGAGCATCTCCCAGGCCACCGTGCCAAGGGTAAACATGTCGCTGCGTCCATCCAGCGCCTTGCCGCGGGCCTGCTCAGGACTCATATAGCTGCTCTTGCCCTTGACCGTACCAACGCGCGTTTTTGTCGCACGCGAAGCGGCTTTTGCAATGCCAAAGTCCATCAGCTTGACCCGTCCGTCGTACGTCACCATGATGTTATGGGGCGTACAGTCGCGGTGAACGATATTGAGCGGCGTGCCATTGGCATCTGAGCAGGTGTGTGCGTAATCAAGCGCCTTGGCCGTCTCACATACAATGCGGGCAATCTGGGTGCATGTAAACCGCTTGCCATACTTCTCGCAGGCATCACTCAGAACCCGCAAATCCGTGCCATGAATGAATTCCATGGCAATAAACCAGTCGTGATTGACTTCACCGACTTCGTAGACCTTGACGATATTGGGATGTGAGAGCCGCAGCGCAATGGTGCCCTCATCCTTGAACATCGTCACAAAGCCCTCATCCTCGGTATAAGAAGGCAGGATGCGCTTGACGGCAATATCAAACTGGGGCGCCGAAGGATCCGCATAGCGCCCCTTATAAATCTCTGCCATGCCGCCAACGGCAACCTGCCCAAGCAATACAAATTTTCCAAAGGGTTCAGGTTGTTTCATCGTCTTATCGAATTGTAAAAGTAAATTGCCATATCGAACATTAAAGCCATGCGGATTGAGCATGTCTTAAAAACGATCGACCAATCCCTCTTTATCTCTACCACGGACACCCGTCGTCTGGCAACATTTCAAGCTCACACCCTAAGGTTGTGCACTGCCAAGGCGCAAATCAGACAACAAAATACCAGCAATGGCCTCCGGGAGAACAAAAACGGGACCCTCATTGACACGCGCCAGCCGATAAAGCCCCTGATGAGACTGGCCGAGGCGGAGCTGGTAAGCCGGCTCATCCGCATCATCCAGAAAGACATCCACCTGTGCAGCATGCAGGGGCTCATCTTTTTCTGCTGGTGTGGCAAATCGCAACGCCTGCAGCCCAATCAGCATCTTGACAAAACCTGCCAGCGCGCCTTCGTCGAGCGAAACTGCCTCACCGCCTTCATAACCCATCCAGACGCCATCCTGGCCAGGCGCATAGCGCCATTGCCTGGCATAGACACGCACCGAAACCGACGCCAGCCGCGAAGAAGAAAACTCCCACACGGACTTTGTGCGCAAATCATCAAACAACGGCAGAATTCCAAGCAATCGCCTCGCCGTCATCACTGCAACTTCCTGCCTGCCAGCAATGTGAACAAAACGCGCACCCTCTCCGAGAGCACGAAATGCCGGAAAAACCTCCGCACCCACTTCGCCGCCAACCTCAAGCGTCATTGCCGGACCAGCACCATGGATTTGAATTCTGGCCCCTGCACCGCTGCCTCTTACCGCCTCCCACGATAACCCATCGGCAAAATCGTCAACGTAAAGCGGCGCAACAAGATCGATGATCGTCGCGATACGCCTCTCATCAATGACAAAACCATCGGAATCAAAAGGGTCGATGCCCTCCCCGCGTGCCCACGCAACCCGCCAACCCTGAGGATTCTTCGCGCTGGGTTGCCCAAGGCGATCCAAAGAAAAAGCATCGACAGCCGTCTCAAACACCATCGACGTTATCCCACCAGCCTCTATATCGACCCAGCGGCGGTCACGCCACCCCGAAGGCGGCACCTCAAAAAGCGTCCCCACATCGTACAAGGGCACGAAAACACGATAAGCCATGGCGTCTCCCTGCACAAAAAACCAGCGCCGCTCGGAATTCGCCGTCCCCAGCGTTTGTCCCGTCCCCAGCGTCAATCGAACAATAACCTGACCAGCCCTGGAAAACGTCACGGTCGTTGGTGGTGCAAGC
>WQTY01000108.1 GCA_009786045.1 Pseudomonadota bacterium
CATCCGCCCCGCCCCAGGCTACCCCATCTGCCCCGACCACCGCCTCAAAGCCACCATCCTCGGCCTCCTCAACGACCCACCGCCCGGCATCACACTCACCCCAAACTACATGATGCAACCCCTGGCCGCCATCTGCGGATTCACCGTCTTTCACCCCAACATCCACCTCTTCGAGCTGGGCAAAATTGACGACGATCAACGCCTGGATTATGCAAAACGCACAGGGCACGCAGACGCGCTTTTTTGACTTTTTCGTGGGGGAGCATTGCTCCCCCACACCCCCTGCAATGCTGCGCATTGCTTGTGGGTAGAGGGCGAAATGTTATTGTTTTTGGCAACACATCTCACCTTGCAGGCAGGAGAAACGCTGTCTGTCTATGCCGTCACTTAGAGCGTTTTCATGTTATGTGGCGGCACACTCAAATTCCCCTCCTTTGGAGGGGTGCCCGAAGGGCGGGGTGGTTTTGTGCTCATTGCACCTACACTTTGGCTGAAAACGTTCTATTTTGTGGGGGCAGCCGCCCCCTACGCCGCGATCACACTCGCCTTATCACTGATGGCAGGGTCGCGGCGTCGAAATGGTGCAGATTCTAGGAAGCAAGAAGGCGCGGAAGGGAGCGTACTTCGTACGTGACCGACCACAACGACGCCGCTGACGACGAAGAGGCACATTTCGGCGAGCGCGATACGCGGCTACCCCCACAAGCGGGCCTCAAACGCCGGCCCGCAACGCCCGCTTTGGGTGTTTTTTTGTGGGGGAACTCGTTCCCCCACACCCCCTGCAATGCTGCGCATTGCTTGTGGGTAAGCGAAATCGTAGGGGCGAATAATAATTCGCCCCCAAATCCTGCCCATCCTTTAATCCTATTCAGACATTTAGCCAAAACGCTATTTCGATGTGATTACTCGCTTAACTCGTGTAATCTTCGTCTGAGAGATTCCTTGTCAAAGGCAAGGATAATGTCCATATAACGGCTTTGACAACAAGGATATGCCCAATATGCGAAAATTACTCACCAGAACAGCGTTATTTTCTGTGTTATGTTTGGCATGTACAGATGATATGGAAACAGATTGCTATCCAAAATGTAACTCAGATCAAAGCTGCCAAAACGGCATTTGCGTTGATATCGTGCCAACATGCAACCCGGCTTGCCGTTCTGACCAAGTATGCCAAAACGGCATTTGCGTTGATATCGTGCCAACATGCAACCCGGCTTGCCGTTCTGACCAAGTATGCCAGAATGGCATCTGCGTTGACATTGTGCCAACATGCAATCCGGCTTGCCGTTCTGACCAAGTATGCCAGAATGGCATCTGCGTTGATATCGTGCCAACATGCAATCCGGCTTGCCGTTCTGACCAAGTATGCCAGAATGGCATCTGCGTTGATATCGTGCCAACATGCAATCCGGCTTGTCGCTCTGACCAAAAGTGCGAGAATGGCACTTGCATTAACCTTGGAACAAATCCCACGCATTCAACACGCATGAAAAGTGGTTCCAGACTGAAAACATGGGGATACAAGGGGGCTGATGGATCTTTTCAAAAGACTGCTTTTTACGATACGGCACTCAGTGAGGTATGTCATCCTGGTAAAAGACGACTGTCCATGTCAGAAACAAAAAGCTACTGCGTGCCTTCGTCTTGGAAGGATAATACAATGTATGTGTATTGCAACGCTGCAGCAATTAGCTTCCCAGAAGGAATTTCTGGCTTTACTATGATAGTATCACTACTAGGTATTGGTTATGATTCTATTACAAGCAATTACTATTCAAACAGTAGTTGCATCGAAAACACGAACGAAGTAGCTTCAGCAAAATTCTTTTCTTCTACCATCCCCACAGAATGTCGCAGTATGGGAGGATATGCAATCAAATCTAGTACAGAATATACCAATACATGCACCACTGAAACGACATCCACATATTATGAAAAAGTCCGAGATTTGAGTGTTGCGTATACAAAAAACAGCAGCGGTACATGCGTTTCAGCAGGGGGAACAGACTCGTATCAATACGCCCTATATAAACAGATTACACAGTCGCAAATGCATGCTATTGTGTCAGCTGAGTGCAACAAAAATTTTGCAGAACTTGCTAAGGAGTATTCTTCGTGGCTTGAAATGTCAGAAGGAATTATTGACGAGTAGAAATGGCAGTTTTTGCTCGTGATACTTTCATTTTTCCACATTTCTTCGGAGCAAGAACTTATGCCACAAGCTGATTTATTGGTAGACTTGGTCAAAGCGGCAACCAACAGCGATCAACTTGCCTTTCGCAAAGCCGTTGAAGGGCTGATTCAGGAAGAGCGGCAAAAGGGGCATCGAGTGTTGGCAGAGCGTCTGACAAAAGCGCTGCAACCAAGTGCCATCCATTCTGCAAGTTCCCAAATATCGCGAGGAAACGGCAATGGCACACACAAAGACCTGTTTTACGAGATCACGCCGGAACGCAATCTTGACAGCATAGTTTTGCCTGAGAAAATCAAGACACAGATACAAGAGCTCGTGGAAGAACAGCATCGTTCAGAATTACTTCACGCACACAATCTGCGTGCAAGAAATCGAATACTGCTCGCAGGCCCACCAGGAAATGGCAAAACAACATTGGCGGAAGCTTTAGCATATGAGCTGATGTATCCGCTCATTGTCATTCGTTACGAAACCTTGGTGGGGAGTTATCTTGGCGAAACCTCCGGCAGACTAAAGAACGTGCTGGACTATGCAAAGACACAGCGTTGCGTTCTGTTCTTTGATGAGTTCGAGACGCTTGGCAAAGAGCGTGGCGATACCCACGAAACAGGTGAGATAAAACGCGTCGTCAGCTCCTTGCTGCTGCAATTGGACGAAATGCCTGACTATGTTGTCGTTGTCGCTGCCAGCAATCACCCCGAGCTTCTCGACAAAGCCGTCTGGCGGCGTTTCCAGTTGCGCATTGAATTACCACGCCCTACACGCGATCAGCTGACACATTATATAGCCTCCATTGCACAACGATGCCGTGTAAACTTTGGATATGCCCCAGAAACCCTTGCAAAACATCTGCTGGGGCTGAATTTTGCAGAAACTGAAGAATTCTGTCTTAGCGTGGTTCGTCGTGCTGTTCTCGATATGAAAACGGATGATGCCAAGCAAGTGACCAAGCTAAAGCTGGAGCAATGGAAAGGCCGTTTACTGCCGACTACAAAAACGGATACAGCAAAACGCAAAGAAACCAACAAAGAAGGAGCGAATAGCTGATGACTCACTCTCTTCCCCTTCTGGTATTTCCGTCGGCAAAATCCGTTGATCCGCCCAAAGGTCACGGTGGTGGTTCACAGCCTCATGTTCCAACTCACGAAAAACAAGTGCAACGTTTGAGTGCACAATTGACTGCCTTGCAAGAGGAGATCGCACACTATAAAGCCAGTTGCTCTATGGCAGGGTTTGAACCAGAAACAGTTTTGGTGATTGAAATTGCTGGCAGTGTCGATAAATTCCGACAAGCAGTCGAAGCCATTGGATTGGAATGGCTGGGTGAGCGAGATATTGATGACATAAAGCCTGATGAAGATTTCTACGAACGCAATGACAAAGGCAAGCGAACTGACAAACCTGTCAAAGGGCGGATGTTTCTGTCGCTCGGTAGTGAAGCAGGAATGCGGGAGATGCTTAAGCTATGGAAGCAATGGAAAATCGAACAGACACTACCACATGGGAAAACAAAGTGGCGTGATGTGTTCAACCACACGAGAATAATCCGTCGCTGGGGCATCGAAGAGACACTACGCGAGACAGGCATGATCGATCGCTGGCGTGATGTGATTGACCCTATCAAGCCAGAAGAAACAGTACGTTTCCAGATTGAGCTGTTTTATCGTAAAACACCAGAGAAGCGCACTCAAAGCGAACAAACAATTACTGATTTATTGCGAAAAGCTGATGGTCGAGTCCTGGGAAGCATCAGCATACCAGAAATCGATTTTCATGCTGTAAAAGCTGAATTGCCCGCAGGGTGCATCCGAAAGCTTATGAGCGATCTGGATTCCGAGGCTCGCGATACCGACATTCAGCTGTTTAAGTTTCATGGTGTCATGTATTTCCGACCTACAGGGCAAAGTCTTGCGGCAACAGAAGATGGAGAAGGTGTTGACAGGCAATTTATCGAAGAAGCAGTCAATCTCAATCTGCCGCCCATTGCAGCCATACTTGATGGTGCGCCTAATCTTCAACATAAAGCACTGAAAGGGCGCTTGTCGTTTGACGACCCAGATAATCTCTCCGCACAATACCAGCCAGGCGAAAGAAAACATGGCACTGCAATGGCGTCTCTGGTTGTGCATGGTGAAATGGCAAACGGGCAATCCGATCCGCTACCTCGCCAAGTACACATGCAACCGATTATGCAACCCGACCCACAATCCGATCCAAAAAATTGTGTTGAACACATTCCCGACGAGATTTTTTTTGAAGATCGCGTTATGCGTGCGGTCAGGCGAATGTTCGAAGGCGAAGGTAGAGTGCCAGCGCAAGCGCCTGACATTTGTATAGTCAATCTGTCTATTGGCGATCCAGATCGTCCTTTTGTTCATTCGCCTAGCCCTTGGGCAAGGCTCATTGATTGGCTATCGTGGAAATACCGCGTGCTTTTCTGCGTCAGTGCTGGAAATTATGAGGGTGACATCGACATTGGTTTGTCTAAACAAAACTATCTGGCGTTGAACGATCAGAAAAAGGTAGAGCTTGGACTTAAGTGTATTCAGGCACAGTTATCTGGACGGCGTATTCTTTCACCAGCAGAATCCATCAATGCTATCACGGTTGGTGCGATGCATGCCGACAGCAGTGGTAACTACACCCAAGGACAACGCACAGACATATTGCCTAATGCACCTCTGTTTAGTCCGATATCGAGGCTTGGTCACGGATTTCGTCGTTCAGTCAAGCCAGAGATACTGTTTCCTGCCGGTAGACAGTTGTACAAAACGCCAATACTGGAAAGTCAAACAGTCTATACGTTAGATGGAGCTATTGCCAAACCTGGTCAAGAAGTCGCATCAGATAGCAAGCAAGGCGGTTTCGTTTATACACGAGGCACAAGCAACGCCACAGCTCTGGCAACGCGCAGTGCTGCGCGTATATATGAGGTACTTGATGCACTCCGCATGGAGAACGGTGAGGATATTCCACGAAACCTGATTGCTGTACTCATCAAAGCATTGTTGGTACACGGTGCCACGCAGGACAACAACGCTTGCAAAGCAATCACAGACGCACTGAAAACACCAGAAAACTCACGAAAAATAAAAGAAGTGATGGCTCGTTATCTTGGCTATGGTGCGGTGCAGATCGAGCGAGTGCTGGCTTGCACGGAGCAGCGAGGTACGGTGCTGGGTTGTGGTGAAATTCGTGAAAACGAAGTTCACGAATATAGATTACCGCTACCTCCCAGTCTCTCCAGCCGTCGCGAATGGCGTCGGATGGTAGTGACATTGGCATGGTTTAGCCCCATTAATCCAGATCATCGCAATTACCGAGAGGCAAAACTCGAGGTTTCCAGCAAATGGGGAGAGTCACCGCTAAAACTTGCTCGTAAAGATGCAAACCACAATCAAGTAACACGCGGCACGGTACAGCATGAAGTGCTCGAAGGTAGCAAACAAATTGCAGAGTATCAGGACGGCGACAGTATTTTGCTACACGTCGCCTGTAAGGCGGATGCTACTGAACGCCTTGACACCGCCATTCCATATGGCTTGGCAGTCACCCTAGAAGTCGAAGAAGGTGTCCAAATTCCCATTTATGAGCAACTTCGTGCCAGGCTCAGACCGCAAGTTACCGTCGGCACAGTTGGTGGATAGCGATAATGTTCGAAAAACCACCATACACAATCACCGAAAAAACCGCCGACTGCCTGGCGAAAATCGTCGAAGCGATTCTACGGCTTGAATTTGGTACAGACTTCAAGCGAGATATTCGATTGCATCGCGTAAATAGACTGCGAACAATCCATGCCTCGCTTGCGATTGAGGGCAATACATTATCTCTCGATGAGATGACTGCCGTCATCGAAGGAAAAGTACTCGCAGGAAAACAAGATGAAGTCAAAGAAGTTAAAAATGCCTACACCGCCTACGGCAAACTGTTGTCGTACAACCCCTACTCAGTAAGAGATTTCCTAAGAGCCCACAAACTTATGACACAGGGGCTTATCGAGGAATCTGGCATATTTCGAAGCGGTGAGGTAGGTGTCTTTGCTGGTGGCAGAGCTGTACACTTCGGCGCACGCCCTCAGTTTGTGCCGCAGCTGGTAAAATCTCTGTTCGATTGGGCAAAAGCGTCTGAATTGCATCCCGTGCTGAAAAGTGCCGTTATACACTATGAGATCGAGACGATTCACCCATTCGCCGACGGAAACAGACGCATTGGCCGACTGTGGCAAACCCTGCTGCTCGCCAAATGGAACGCCGTTTTTGCCTGGGTACCCATGGAAACGCTCATTTTTCAAACTCGCCCGCAGTACTACCAGGCAATTCGTGACGCACGACAAGCAGTCGAATTGAGTGACGCGCAACGTGCTCTTCTTGCGGCGCTCAAGGATATGCCCTTGTCTCGCAAAGAGATTTTCTCCGCGATAGGGTTGAGCGTCGATTCGCGAGCATCCAGACGCGTTCTGGATCCCCTGCTTGCGGCTGATTTGATCGAAATGACTTTGCCCGATAAGCCAAACAATGCGAAACAGAAATATCGATTGACCGAAACAGGCAGAGAGATTGCCCAAGGTTGAAGACATACATGATTGAAGGCCATGTCTATGGATTGAGTGACAGCGTTCATTAATGAGAGCAAGAGATAGCCGCATCGAAAAGAAACACTCTGTTGCTATGCCCCCTTGGGGGCATGACACGCAGAGCGTATGGCAACGCCATATGCGGTTTGTGGGGGCAGCCGCCCCCTACGCCGCTATTGCCGCACGCGGCAATACG
>WQTY01000109.1 GCA_009786045.1 Pseudomonadota bacterium
CTGCGCCGCTATCGCACTCGCCCTATCACTGACGGCAGGGTCGCGGCGTCGAAATGGTGCAGATTCCAGGAAGCAAGGAGGCGTGAGGGACAGACCACGTTTCGCACCTCCGATGCTCTGGCAACTATTCCTGCGAAATCTATATATTAATCATCTCTCTCCCACCAGTCTTTAGGCCTTTTCCTACCATAAGGATCATCCGTTATGTAGAAAGAGGGGTCTTTTCCAAACTGCTCCATCGCTTTCCTATGTTGTGCCTCTTCAGCACCTTTGAACGGCCCAACAGCCAAATTGATCAGAATAAAAAAAATATGTGCACCTAGAATTAAGACGACAGTCTGCACGTCCTTAGGTACAAATGCTTTAATGAGATGGTCGGCAGAAAGAAGGTGTCGGTCAATAAGATAAAAAAAGATCCCAAGCAGGTATAGAGTAATGTGAATGCTAAACGGAAAAACAGGATGGTATTCTATGATTCGCAGATTTGCCAGGTGTGCTGCAGCATCCGAGTGCACCGAATGCCCATCAAGCTCAACACCGCCGATGGTACGTATGGCATGAACGAGCCGGTCGAGATCTTTGACCCTTTGGTTGGGATAGGGCGACACCATGAGTTCCAGCAATTCCACAAACCACTGGGGCGTATCCACAGGAAGGTAAGGCTTGAACGGCAGCGTCATAGAGCATGGGAAAGCGGCAGCATGCCTTTTGCGGTCTCTTGGCCATCGTTTTCGGAAGCCACCGGCAAGGGCAGTGAAGGGTTTTCGCAATGCGGTCAGAAAACGCCCATTTTTCCTTTTCGGAACGATGGCGGCGTTCTCCTGTTTCTGCATCTTGTAGGGGGCGATGCCCGTGAGCAGATGAATGAGCGTGGCGCCCAGCCCGTAGACGTCGGAGTCCGGGGTTGAAGACCCCATGCATTGCTCGGGTGCCATGTAGCCTGCCGTGCCTGCAAACGTTGATCCGCCTGTACGACGCTCGCTGAACATGGCTGCGCCAAAGTCGATCAGATAGATGTCGCCATCTGGCGTCATCATGATGTTCGATGGCTTAATATCGCGGTGCACAATCGGCGGGGAGTAGCTTCTGAGCTTTTCGAGGATGGGGATGATCGCAAGTGCGATGGCAATCACCGCCTGGGTACAAAACCTCTCGCCCCTGTCCAGTTTGGCCTGAAGCGATTCGCCCGGAATGAACTCCTGGACAAGAAAATAATAGGACTGTGGGCTGGCGGTGGCGTCGATGGCATCAATATAGCGCGGCGTCCCCTCGATTTGCATCGATTTGAGCAGCGCAATCTCGCGCATGAAAAGCTCAGAGGCCTTCCAGTCGGACATTTCGCGAAATGATAATGCCTTGATGGCGACGATCTCACCTGTACGAAGGTCACGTGCTTCGTAAACCGTTCCCTGTGCACCTCGTCCGATGGTGCGATGGATGTCATAGTTCTCGCGCAGCTGCGGGTGGATGCGCAGCGCCTCGATTTCGGGAATGTTTTCGACGGGTTCGACAGATTCCATGCCTGTTCCTTATGTGTAGAATAGCATCGGCTAAAACCAATTTTGTATGACAAGTGAGAGCATCAAGGTCGGAAAAAATCGAAAAGGCTATAACGTTTTGGTCTATACTTATTGGTTGCGTTTACAAATTCTTGAAAAGCTCCCAGGCAGTCTGTTCTTCACAGAAAGTGGATTCCCTTACGCCGTAGTGCTCCATCACTTTCCTGTGTTGTGCTTCTCCAACCTCATGGAATTGCTCAACTTCTGAGTTCATTTCATAGGATTTTTCCAGAGCCTTGCCGAAGAAATATTTTTTGAGAAAGAAGAGCATAATAGCGCCCACAATGGAGAATAAACGAAAAATATCGCCGCTATGAAAAATATCGCTGTAAAGGGTAAGCTTTTCCAAATGGACAAACAAATAGACAGATAAAAAAACAATGACTGGAAGTGTGGTCAGAAGTATCACACCAAAAGGAATAATAGGTTGATATCCCATGCACTTCATACTTGCCAGGTGTGCGGCTTCTTCAGAGTACATCGAATGCCCTTCAAGCTCGGCCCCGCCAATGTTACGTATGACACGAACGAGGCGAGCCAGATTTTTGACCCGTTGGTTGGGGTAAGGCGACACCATGACTTCGAGTAATTTTACGAACCAGTGGGGTGTTCTCTTGGGAAGATAAGGCTTAAAGTGAAGCGTTATGGAGCATGGAAAGGCGCCTGCGTGCCTTTTCGAAACGATAGCAGAACGCTCCTGCATCTGCATCTTGTAGGGGGCGATGCCCGTGAGCAGGTGGATGAGCGTGGCACCCAGCCCGTAAACGTCGGAGTCCGGGGTTGAAGTGCCCATGCATTGCTCGGGTGCCATGTAGCCTGCTGTGCCTGCGAACGTCGATCCGCCTGTACGGCGTTCGCTGAACATGGCCGCACCGAAATCGATCAGATAGATGTCGCCATATGGCGTCATCATGATGTTCGAAGGCTTGATATCGCGGTGCACAATCGGCGGGGAGTAGCCTCTGAGCTTTTCGAGAATCGGAATGATCGCAAGTGCGATGGCAATCACCGCCTGGGTGGAGAATGTCTCGCCCCTGTCCAGTTTGACCTGAAACGATTCACCCGGAATGAACTCCTGGACGAGAAAATAGTAAGGCTGCGGGCTGGCGGTAGCGTCAATGGCATCAATATAGCGCGGCGTCCCCTCAATTTGCATGGATTTGAGCAACGCAATCTCGCGCATGAAGAGTTCGGAGGCTTTCCAGTCGGACATTTCGCGAAATGATAATGCCTTGATGGCAACGATCTCGCCCGTGCGGATATCGCGTGCTTCGTAAACCGTTCCCTGTGCGCCGCGCCCAATGGAGCGAAGAACTCTGTATTGGTTTGCCAATTGTGGATGGGCACGCAATGCCTCGATTTCCGGACTGATTTTTTCACGCCCAGCGAATTTATCTTTTTCGCCCTGGGCACCGGATACAGAAAATGACCGCTTACGCTTGCAAGCTGTTTTTGCTTTGTGAGCCATGTAACCTAACCACTCATTTTACGCTCAGGTGATAAGTGAAGCTGATGCACAATACCCTGGGAATTCTTGCCAAAAGTGTGCCACAGGGGATATATATACATCGCTTTGGGCTACAAATGTTGCCCATGGTGGCAATTTTTCATTGCAGGGACGGCAACAGAGCCGCCTGCCATTGCGAGCAAATCCTCTCCTCATGCCCGATCTGACACAAACATCCGCCTACGACTTCGTGCTCCCTGAGACACAAATCGCCACCCACCCCGCCGATCCCCGCGACAGCGCACGGCTCCTCGTTGTCGACGGCGATGCCCGCCAACACCTGGTGTTTCGCGACATCGTCGATTGGTTCAAGCCGGGCGACTGCCTCGTCGTCAACGACGTCATGGTGCAAAAGGCGCGCTTTTACGTTCGGCGCGCAACAGGCGCTGTTATTGAGGTTCTCCTGACCGACGACGTCACGCACCATGCCCGCATTCATACCTGCCTGTATCGAGGCGGGCACTTTCCGGCAGACGAAATTCTGATTGCTGTCAACGACGAAACCATCCAGGTCAGGCTCTGGCGCGACACGGAGACAAGGGAATCGCTTTGTTACGTCGAATTTCTTGGGTCCGAACCGATTGTGGAAATGCTCGGCCGCGTGGGACAATTGCCGCTGCCGCCCTATATCGTCAAACGCCGAAAGACCAAAGGCGACAGCCTTTATGAGGCTTCCGACGACAAACAGTACCAGACCGTCTACGCTCAGTCGGGAAGCGCCGTGGCTGCCCCAACGGCAGGCCTGCACTTTACCCCCGAACTCATCCAGCGCCTGCAGGATAAAGGCGTCACGTTTGCCAGGCTCAGGCTCGACGTCGGCCCGGGCACATTTCGCCCGGTTCAAACCGAAAGCCTCGACGCCCATGTGATGCACTCGGAGCGCTACTTTATCTCACCCGAGCTTGCCGATGCCCTGGCAAAAACCCGCCTGGCCGCCGGCAGGGTCGTGGCCGTTGGCACAACCGTCGTACGCAGCCTTGAAGATCAATTTGCACGATTCGGCAAGCTCGTGCCCGGCACTTATGAAACCGACATCTTCATCCGCCCGGGCTTCCGCTTCGGTGTCGTCGATGCCATGATAACGAACTTCCATCTGCCCGGATCCACACTCATGGTACTGGTCAGCGCATTCGGCGGGCACGAAACCATCATGACCGCCTATGCCGATGCCATTGCCAAAGGCTACAGATTCTACAGCTACGGCGACGCCATGCTGCTCATGCGCATTTGATTTTTTTGTGGGGGAGCATTGCTCCCCCACACCCCCTGCAATGCTTCCTGGAATCTGCACCATTTCGACGCCGCGACCCTGCCGTCAGTAATAGGGCGAGCGCGATAGCGGCGCAGGGGGCGCTGCCCCCTAATAATCCTTCTCTTCGGCATCGACGTCTTCGGAATAAATGAAGGCATCAATGTTGAGTTTGCGGATGTTGACGTCGAGTGTGCGTTCGGCGATGCGCTGCAGGATTTCTGCCTTGATGGCGGCCGGATCGGACAGGCCGCGTTCGCCATCGCGATAGGTGCGGACATTGACTTTGCCGTCTTCGACTTCCTTTTTGCCAACGACGATCATGCAGGGCGTTTTTGCCATTTCGGCTTGCCTGATTTTGTAGCCGATTTTTTCGCTGCGGTCGTCGACGTAGGTGCGGATGCCGGCGGCTTCCCATTCTTTGGCGACCGCTTGGCAGTAGTCAATCGACGCGTCAGTGATGGGCAGGAAGGCGACCTGAACGGGGGCCAGCCACGTTGGCATGGCGCCGGCCAGATGTTCGAGCAGAATGCCGACGAAACGCTCATAGGAGCCCAAAATCGCCCTGTGAATGACGACAGGCCGCGCGACGGTATTGTCTGGCGTGATGTATTCCAGTTCGAAACGCTCAGGAAGCTGGAAGTCGAGCTGGATGGTAGCGCACTGAATCTTTCGCCCCAGGGAATCCTGAATGATGATGTCGATTTTCGGGCCGTAGAATGCGCCGTCGCCGAGATTGACCTTGTAGGGAAGCGCCTTGGTTTTGAGGGCGTTTTCGAGGGCAGTTTCGGCCTGATCCCAGAGGGCGACATCACCCATGAAGGAGTCCGGGCGAGTGGATAGGTAGAACTTGTAGTCCAGGTCAAAGAGTTTGTAGAGGCGGTCGACGAGATCGAGGAGGCGGGCAATTTCTGTTTCGATCTGTTCTGGTGTGACAAAAAGGTGCGCATCGTCCTGGGTGAACAGGCGAACGCGCGTCATGCCGCTCAGGGCGCCGCTGATCTCGTTGCGATGAAGTGCCTGCCGCTCGGACACGCGAAGCGGCAGCTCGCGGTAGCTGTGTTTTCGCTGCTTAAAAAAGAGCATCGTATCGGGGCAGTTCATGGGCTTGAGGCACATGGTGCGCCCATCCTGCTCAAGCTTGTACATGGCATCGGCGTAATGATCGAGGTGGCCGCTGAGCTTGTACAGCTCCGAATCGTACATGATCGGGTTGAGGATCTCGACATACCCCTCTGCGCGCTGAATCGACGTCCACAGATCCTGCAGTTCGCGATAGATGGTATAGCCCTTGGGCTGCCAGAAAATGGCACCGGGCGAGTAGGGGTGAAAGAAGAAAAGCTCAAGCTCCTTGCCAAGCTTGCGGTGATCGCGCTTTTTGGCTTCTTCCTGAATCTCAAGGAAAGCCTCCAGCTCGTCCTTTGTCGGCCACACGGTGCCATAGACTCTCTGCAGCATCGGCCGGTTCGAATCCCCTCGCCAATAGGCACCCGCCAGGCTCGTCAGTTTGAAATGCTTGCACTCGCCTGTTCGCCGGACGTGCGGCCCGGCGCACAGATCCGCAAACTGAGACTGCGCATAAATCGATACTTCGTCGCCGGGGATGCCGTCGATGAGTTCGAGCTTATATGTCTGACCGAGCTCGCCAAAGTAAACGCGAGCCTCGTCTTTGGTCATGCTGCGGCACTCGAAGGGCAGGTTGGCCTTGATGATTTCGCGCATTTTGGCCGTGATCCGATTAAGATCGGCCTCGACCAGAGGCTGCGGCAAATCAAAGTCGTAGTAGAACCCGTCGGCAATGGCGGGGCCGATGGCAAATTTTGCCTCGGGAAAAAGCGACAACACTGCCTCGGCCATGATGTGGCTCGTGGAGTGCCGCAAACGGTGCAGTTTTTCGCGGCGCAAAGATTCTGCCGACGGAGCTTGCGCCTCACAACAATGATCACTCATAAAATCACCCACCTGACGCACCAGAAGCGCCGAGATAATGCAAAAAATGCCGAATCCCAAACACCGCGCCACTGCGCCTGCATGAAATTCAGCACTTCACAATGAAACAATTGCCTGTTTTACTTCCGGGCAGCCTTGACAGCCGCAGTGGCTCGCACCTGACGGGCTTTTTTCTTCTTCTGCGCCTTGAGGCGGGACATTTTCAGACTGCTGCGACGATCACCTCTTCCCATGACAACACTCCTGAGCAATATCGATACACGATCGATGGATAACGAGTAGGCAGAGCCTCAAATTTTGGCCCTGCGACAGCCGATAAAGGCTACGTCCAAATCGGTTCACAGTCAAGGATTTTGCGGTTTGATGACAGATTGGATACAAAAATCGTCACAAGGGGCAACATTTTTTATCATGAGATGGCGTGTTTGGTATGGGACATGACAACTGCATGTTTGGCACAGATGAAATTTGCTGCACATTTCAAAATCAAAATGCACTTGTCAGATTATCACGTCTGTGTTAGAATATGTTGCGGTATTTTTTAACGCTTTGCATAAGGGTTGAGAGTGATGAACAGAACAGAACAGAACAGAACAGAACAGAACAGAACAGAACAGAACAGAACAGAACAGAACAGAACAGAACAGAACAGAACAGAACAGAACAGAACAG
>WQTY01000110.1 GCA_009786045.1 Pseudomonadota bacterium
AAAGCCGCCGTCAAAGGCGCGGTGGTCGGCGCCGCCGGAAACCTGGCCGATGGGGCGATTGGCGCGGTCAGTGCCAAGGTCGATCCCATGATTCAGGGTGGTGTCGACAAGTTTAACCAAACGGGTGTTGGGCAGACGCTCGGTGGCGTCAATGCCAACGCTCAGGGTTTTGCCGACAGGACAAGTGCCTGGACCAACAGCCAACGCGAAGCCCGGGCGGATAAGGCCAAAGGGCAGGTATGGGATTCGAAGGGTATCGTCGGTGCCCTCAATGGCGATAAGATCGGGAATCTCGGGGTGAATCTCGATAATGTGGGGATGTTGAAGGAGCGCGAAGAGGAGAGGAAGGCGAAGGCCGAGGAGAAGCGCGCTGAGAGGGAGGCAGAGGCTGAGATAGAGTCTAAGATTGAACCAAAGGTTGAAATCCAGACCGAGCAAGCATCAGAGTCTAAAGCTGAGCCGGAAGCAGGGTTAGAGGCTGTGGCAGCTGGGGGATTGATGACGGAGAAGCGCACGGAGGCTGGAGCTGAGCCAGAGCTGGAGTCTAAGATCGAGCTAGAAACAGCGCACAACACGACGCGTTCGGATCGAGACGAGTATGATACCAAGTCGCCAAATCTTGAAGCTTTACATAAAAAGTATAAAGCTTTGGAACGTGCACAGACAAAATATGAACGTGAGAAAGTTTTACCTGATGGTCGGATTCGCTACTATGAGAAGGAACGTCCAGCACACAAACCTGGGCCAACACGTGGGAACAGTACTGTTGTAGAGTATAATCCTAAAACTGGCTCGGTTCGGCTCTGGATGGAAAGTTACAACCATTCTGGAGAGGTCACACGCGTTCATCCAAAATCTATTAACGGACAAGAACTAAATGCTCCTCATTATCCTCTAACCAAATCAGAAATCGAGGCTAAAGATGTACGATAATCTTACAGAATTAGAATTTTTGAGGACAATCCATAAACTTGCAAAAAAACAATCTCCGTTTCAGGAGATTTCATCGTTTGCGTTTGAGATCTATACCCTATGGATGGATAAAGATTGGCGAGGTGAAGTATGCGATTTTTGTCGAGATATAATGGTATGCGATGATCCTGATTTTGCTTGGACGTACGACGAAATCTTAACGACGATTTCGAAGCTGATAGGAGAGTCATATGTGGATATCATTGAATATGCGTATCTCTGGAAAAAAGGTGAAGACGAGTATGTTCTCGAAAATGTTTCTGACAGCGATTTGAGCAGTATTACAGACAATGACATTACAAATAGCTTACTAATAGTTAATAAACGTAGCAAGAGTGTGGTGATCATTGAAGATGCCACAATGGAGCTTGAAGTAATCCGTGAGATGATAAAACGTGGCGTTCGCATCTATAAGTCGTTGGAGGAGCTTTCTTGATGGATTTGCAGTACTCCATCGACAAATTTGACCATACTGGCGTAGGGCAAAGGATCGGTGGCGCCAATGTCAGTGCATAGGGCTTTGCTGACAGGGCAAGTACCTGGACAAACAGCCAACGAGAAACCAAAGCAGATAAAGCCAAGAGGAAGGTTTAAAATGCAACGGATATCACCGGTGCTTTGCAGGGTGACAAGATCAGAAACCCTGGGGTGAGTCTTGATGAAGATAATGAGTGGAGAATACGTTCATGGCAAAATTGCACGACGACAAGTTAAAACAGCTATCTCTATTCGGAGCAGGTCACCGGGATAACACATCCATGCCCACTGACAGTTCATCAGAACATATGCCCTTACAGAACCAACCCAAATCCTTTTTAGAAATGGATGCTGCTCAGCTTGCTGCTGAGATTCGCCGCCATGACAAGCTCTATTACGAAGAGGGTGCCCCAGAAATCAGCGATGATACGTATGATGCCATGCGCAAAAGGCTTCAGCAGCTGGATCCGTCAAATCCGATACTGAACATGGTCGGCTATGCCAGTCATGACGCAGCCGAAGTTTCAGGAACCAAAGCAACGCGCCGAAGTGTGGAGCATATCCCCCGCATGCTGTCTCTGAAAAAAGTCTCTGTTGAAGGGCTGCTCAAGCCCCCTGACAAGGCGGCCGCAGAGGAAACTGCCATGATACAGGAAGACACGGAGGAGAACTCCCTCGAAAGATGGGTGCAGGGGGAGGAAATCCGAAAAGAGGTAAAACCTTTCGGTGGGATATTTACAGGGACACCTAAAATCGATGGTTTGGCGTGTTGCCTGCGATATGCCCATGATGGCAGCCTAATCCTGGCGGCAACGCGCGGGGATGGTGAAAAAGGTGACAATGTTACCGATAATGCACGCTATGTTGGCAATATCCCCGCGCATATCCCTGCGCAAGGTGTCGACATTGAGATACGGGGAGAAATTTACATGCCCTTATCCTCGTTCTGGCAGTTTGACAGCGCCAAAAGTCCGAGAAACATGGCCGTGGGAGGGATGCGCCAAAAAGATTCCAAGGAAACAGCTAGCTTTGGCCTGAAGTTTTTTGCCTTCGATATCCTACATCTGAATCTGGACACGGAAGAACAAAAGTTCGCAAAAATGCGAGAACTTGGCTTCGAGCCTGCGCCACACACATTGCTGTCAGAAGACACGCTCTCCGAGTACTGCGCGCGCATGCTTAAGGATCGCGAATCATGGGACTTCGAGGCAGACGGCCTGGTATTTAAAGCCAATGCCGTCGCTCTGCATCGCACACTTGGTGAAACCGACCATCACCCCAGATACGCCATTGCCTACAAATTCCCGACGAAAAGAGGCATCACGACGTTGCTCGACATTGAGTGGCAAGTCGCAAAGACCGGCGCCATCACGCCTGTAGCTGTGTTTGCACCAACCCTGCTTGATGGCGCAATCCTTAGGCGCGCTACCCTCGTGCACGCAGCACACGCCATTGAAAAACTTGCCCTGCACGCAGGCGACAAAATTCTGGTTTCCCGGCGAGGCGGCGTCATCCCATGTGTAGAAAAGGTCATAGAGCAAAATACAGCTGGAAACGTCTTCGAAGCCCCATCAACGTGCCCATCGTGTGGTGCCCCTGCGTGTCGAGAGGGGCTCTCTCTGATGTGTTCGATACCAGAAAATTGTCCGTCGATGGGTCAGGCGCTGATCGAAAACTTTGTCAAGGTTGTGGAATGCATGGGGTTTGGCGAAAAAATTATTGCCAACCTCTACGATAATGATCTCGTCACAACGCCAGCCGATTTGTATCGCCTAAAGCTGGAAGACCTGGCAATAGCCCTCTCTCAAAGCGGCAATAGCGACGCCGTGTTGCCGCAAAAGCTCTACGACAGCATCCAGGCAGCACGCAAAATGACGCTCGCGCAATTTTTGGAGGCATTGTCAATCCCTGCCCTGGGAAAGGTAACAGCCAACGATTTAGCAGAAAACTTTGGTACCCTTGAAGCCCTGTTGGAAGCAAGTCTTGATGAGCTGGTCAAGGCGCTGTACGAAACTGATGAACAGGAACCGGCTGATAAAACCTATAAAGCATGGTACTCAAAAATCCAGTCAGCAACACTGCTTTCGAGAGAAAGTGTTCGCGACTTTTGGCTTCGTGTCATCAATAGGCCGAATAGTATCCTGGAAAAAGAAGCTCAAGCCATAGAAAAGAGGTTTTCAGACATTCCAACATTATTGGCAGCATCCAGAGAGTCTGTTAAAGAGTGTCTTAAGCAAAACAGACAACTTGCCCCTGCGACTCGCCAACAAAGATACTCAAAGATCCACACGACACCGCTCGTTAAAGGGGAAAATGTCGCGTCGTTTTGGCTTCGCGCCACATCACAACCAATGAAGGACGCCTGTGCTGTAGAAAAAGAATTCTCGGACATTTCGACGTTGCAAATGGCTTCGTGGGAGTCCCTCAAAGCATGCATTGAACGGGAGCGTTTCTTGGAGAAGGTCGTGCGGGCACGAAATATTTACGATGGCCTGCACCAAAAAAGAGCAACATTGATTTCCAACTTACGCACGCATGTCGAAATCGACTCTCCATCGCCAACAACACTAACAGAAGGGCGTTTTTCAGGCATGACGTTTGTGTTCTCGGATATTTTCGAATCCATCGAATATGGGGAAGCTACACGTGCCGTCCAAGTTCTTGGAGGCAGAATTGTCTCAGGTGTCTCAAAAAATGTGAATGTCCTTGTGACTACGGCTACGTCAAGCTTGAGTAGTAAGTTAGCAAGAGCTGTTGCATTAAACGCAAGTGGAGCTAAGATCATTTTGTGGACAGAGGAGGAATTCCTGAAGGAGGTCAATGCAGGCATGGAGGCATTGAAAGCAACTGATGAGGATGAGTACCAAAGAAGGGTTAAGGCCACACAAAGCGAGGAAAACGAAAAAGAGCTAGCCAAGAAGATGTTTTTTGTACGTCGAGCAATTCAAGCCAGAGATTCCAAGAGCATAGGAGAGTTGCCATCCACACCAGAGGAAGGGATCCAAGGAAAAATATTTTTGTTCACAGGAACGCTCTCCTCTATGAAGCGCAAAGAAGCGCAGCAGTTGGTCGAATCCATGGGGGGCAAAATCGCCTCGGGTGTCTCGGCAAATCTGGACGTCCTCGTGTCCACTTCGACGACATCGACCAAATGGAAGATGGCAGAAGCGCTGAATGCAAGCGAGGCCAGGATCGCTCTTTGGACAGAAGAGGACTTTTTGAAGGCCATAAAGCAACCCTCCTTGCAAGATCAAACTGATTTGATCGCACTCCAACCAAAATTGTGAGAACAAATCATACCGCCAAAAACGTCATTGTGGTAGGATAATATGGGGTGTGTATTAAGCCGCGCCATGTGACAAACTCATTTTTTGCCCAACCAAAAAACCAGGAGATATAATGCGCAATTCAAAATGGCTGGTCTTTATGGCAATGTCGTGTGTGTTAGCCTGCACAGGCGGAGAAGGCGACATCGACTTTTGTCCCGATGACCAAAACAAGATCGTTCCTGGCATCTGCGGCTGCGGCGTACCTGATACCGACACCAACGGCAACGGCATCATCGACTGCCTGGAGGTGGATCTGTGCCCAAATGATCCCAATAAAACGCTGCCCGGCATCTGCGGATGCGGCATACCCGATGTCGATGAAGACGGCAACGGCATCATCGATTGTCTCGAATCGGATCAGTGCCCGGATGATCCAGACAAAACCCTGCCCGGCATCTGCGGATGCGGCGTCAAAGACATCATCGACGAAACAACGGGCTTGCCGGGGTGCGATCAGTGCCCGGATGATCCAGACAAAATTCTGCCTGGCATTTGCGGATGTGGTGTCCCAGACACCATCGACGAGGCGACGGGTTTGCCGTTTTGCCTCGATCAATGTCCCGACGATCCGCTTAAGCTCCTGCCAGGAATCTGCGGCTGCGGCGTTCCCGATACCGACACCGATGGCGATGGCGTTCCCGATTGCTTCGATCAGTGCCCCAACGATCCAGATAAAATCTTCCCGGGCATTTGTGGCTGCGGTGCCCCCGATATCCGTGTTGTCGACGCAGATGGCAACACCGTTGTGGTTTGCATCGACATGTGCCCGGAAGACCCCGACAAACTGGCTCCCGGCGTGTGCGGATGCGGCGTCCCGGACACCGCTGATAATGTGCGCGATGATGACGGCGACGGCGTCCCCAATTGCCTTGATGCATGCCCCAACAATCCCACCAAATGGTCTGACCCGGGTGCAGGTGGATGCGATGTCCTCGACTCAGACGGCGACGGCGTCGATGACTCCGAAGATGCCTGCCCCTATAACCCCAACATACAGACAGCAGACCAGGGCGACTGCAACATCGTCACAGAAGACGGCTTAAACGTCTTTCAGATCTGGAGTGCATATGATCTCCTCACTCTGAAGCAGGCACTCGAAAATACCAGCAAACCCATCGCAAAGGCCGTCGTCATGCGCGACATCAACCTGGCCATTTTGAATACAACTGTCATCACGGGCAGCTCCAGCTGCCATGGCACCTGGGTTCCGTTCGCACTCACCAACATAGAACTCAATGGTCAAAACCACACCATCCGCTTCCAACACGCTCACACCCGCTGTCGCCTCAACAATGCACTCTTTTCCCAAATCACCTCATCCTCTGTCAAAAACCTGACCCTCAACTACGATCTGCAGGGCACCCCCACATCGACGCTCGCCGCTCAAGTTTCTGCTTCAGAGCTACAGAACATCCGCTACCTGGGCACCTTCATCACGACCAGCAGTGCCAGCGTCGGAGGCATCGTCGTCACCAGCACCAACAATTCCAAACTTACCAACATTCACTTTGGCGGGGACATCCTGGCACCCCATGCCGCAACGGTAGGCGGCATCGCCGCCACTGCTACTGGCGGCACCTATGAGCAGATTCACACCAGAATCACCTCAGCCATTGGATCGGGTACTGTCGGCGGCGCCTTCGGCACCCTGACGAACGCCACTGTGAGCGATGCCAATAATCAAGTCGGGAGAATACAGAGCACGAATTCTGGCACAACAGGTGGTTTTGCGGCCAGTGCACAGAACACCACCCTGACGAAAATTCGCAACTCTGTTGGAACAGCAAGCGGCGGCTTTATCGGCGGCGCCTTTGGTGATCTGATCAATGCCACCATCAGCTATGTCGACAACCAAGTCGATTCGGTACATAGCACAAATTCCAACTATGCCGGCGGCTTCGCAGCCAGAGCGCAAACCACCACCATCACGCAGGTTCGCAGCGTTGTGAACACAGTCAACAGTGGCACATATGCAGGTGGATTCATCGGCGACTGCCGGGGAACATCTGTAAGTGGAACACCTGCCATAAGCTTCATCCAAAATCGCGCAGGCACCGTTCTTGGAACGAGCTATGTCGCTGGTCTTTGCGGCTATTCGAACAACC
>WQTY01000111.1 GCA_009786045.1 Pseudomonadota bacterium
GCCACCCCCTTTAAAAAGGGGGCGCGGCCGATACGCGTCTACCCCCAAAGCGGGGCCTCAATCGCCGGCCCCGCAACGCCCGGCTGGTGCGACTGCGTCGCACGGGCGCAGCGCGCTACGCCCGTGCCTGAAAAAACGAAAAAAGCCCAACGTTTGCGTTGGGCTTTCCTGCCATGGGGCATTGGACGGCCTTAAACCATCACAATGTTACCGGCTGCATCTCCTAAAAGAGATCCGAAAAGAGATTGGTCAGGCCTGTAAAGTATTCGATATTGCTTTTGTCAAAGCAAGCCTTCTTGGTGGGGAGATCGTCCACGGTCTGGCCTTCACCAGGCACGCCGTTGGGGATCTCAACGCAGCTGTAGCCCTCGCTCGTGCGGCAATCCGCGTGCGTGTCGCAGCCCCTGAGGCACATGTCAAAGCCAACATCAATGGCACCCATGCCCTCGGTCTCGCTAATGAGCGTATAAGAGAACTTCTCCGTGCCCGCCGGACAAGGGGCTGTCGAAGCTTTGGCATGATCACCCGTGGTAATCTTGCTTATCAGACCGCCCGCACCAAAAATTTTGCTGGGATTCACAAACAACTCAAGACTTTGGTCGAGCTGACCATCAATATTGATAGCTGCCGTCAGGCAATAACCGTTGGGCGATGTAAAGGGTATGCCAGCAGTGAGTAACGCTTTGACAGGTGTGATGATCGCAAAAAGATCCAAATCCCCAAGTAATTCCTCAATGTTTATACCAATCAAAGCAAGTCCGGCAATGATAGATTCCGCTTTGTCCAAAACGGCGATCAGTGAGTCAGGGAAGGTGATCGTCGTGTCATACATACAACCCACTGTCATGCCAGCCGGAGGCACAACACCATCGCATCCACTAATGCTCTTTGAGAAAAAGTTTGGTGCGGTGATCATTTCGTTATCTTTAATGTCGTTGCCCACCAACGCCAGTACCATGAGACCAAGCGCATCCTTTAATTCCTTGCCCGTGACGGTAATCGTGCAATCACTTTCACAGGTACAGGCAGCACCAATGGGGGTTGCGGGGCGTGCTACGACGCATGTGCCCTGGGAACAAACCTCGCCATCGCCGCATTGCACGCCAACACAGGGATCAACACACTGACCATCGTCGCACTTCTTCTCTACGCCGCATGGCTCAAGCTTGTAGGCGCCATCCTGACCGCAACTCTGAATACTGTTGCCAACACATGTCAGAACATGCTCACTTGGCTTGCACTCTGCCTTCTGCACACACACGCCATCCTTGCACTCGGTGCTACCCTCGCAAATGACGAGCTCCCACTGGCCATCTTTGCAGACAGAAGCCGTGCCATTGACGTTGCATTTCTTTTCGTTGCCCTGGCAGTTACCGGAGGGGAGACACGCGCCGTCCTGGCATGCAGTGCCGGCGTCACAAGTTGTGGTTTCCCACTTGCCATCCTTGCAGACCATGGCCGTTGCACCGCCGCTGCACTTTTTTTCGTTTGCCTTACATTCTGCCGTGTTGCCATCCGCCGCATCATCACAGGCTGCCAGGCCAGCTGAAAGCGAGAGCGTTGCCAAAACCATCATCCAGCGATTCAATTTCATTTCAATCCATCCTCATCAAAAAAGTTCAAACCCATCATGCTCTCGCCAGAACGGATGCCCGCGCATTGGTCAAGCCCATGGCACCGAAACTAAAAGACAGTCAGTTTAATATCTCCACCCATGAAATCAAAGTTTTTCTCATGATAGCAAAACTTTGCGCCTTTTTTGCTCAGACACGACATTTCGCCATCCTGGTTGCAATCTGCATCTGTTTCGCAGTTTTTGACGCAGGTTTTGTTCGTGATGATAACCATGTCGTTCATAATTTTATACTCAAACTGGCTCTCAAGCAAAGCGCTGCCCTTCGGGCAGGCGACCAGGGCATCGACATCGCCATAGTTGACCATTGAGCATAAGTTTGAGCCCTCGCATTTGACGGCCGACAGGGAGCAGTAACCCGCAGGAAAGTAAGTCGGCGGCGCAACCGACTTATACGCCTCGTCGATCGTCGTCAGGCAGACCAGCTCTGCGGCGGGGAAATCCTTAGCCGGTACATTGTCACACCCCTCAATGGGCTTGCCTGTTGGGAGCGGAATGCTCAGAACCGTACAGTCACTGCTGGTGCCTGTACACCGACAGAGTGCACCAATCCACTGGGTTTCTGTCGAGATCGTCACGTCATCATTATCGCAGCTGATTGCCACAAGAGGCAAAGCTGCTGCCATCGCGATTGCACCCATTCGATGCCAAAAATTCATATTAAGCCTCACTCAATCTCGTTGTTCGCCAAAATGGGGCATACCCACCACCCCTCAAAGCACGGCTAAACGGCATTGCAATGGTTTCATTCAATTGGCAATGACGACGGGTATTGCCGTTTCCCCGAAAAAATGAAGCGGTGGCGTATTCGCATCCGCGAATAGCCACCGCCGCAGCCCGTATTCGCGCCACCGCGCGCGAATAGGGCGCGCTCAAACCTTAGAGTTATAGCGTTTTCAGCTCAAACGAGCGCGAAAACCACCCCGCCCTTCGGGCATCCCTCCAAAGGAGGGGAATTCAGAGCATTTTCAGCTTAAGTGACGACATAAGCAAACAGCATTTCCTCTGCTTGCAAAGCGAAGTACGTTGCCACAAACATAACACTTTGCCTCTACCCACAAGCAATGCACGCACCCCTCCGTCGCCTTCGGCGCCACCTCCCCTGGAGGGGAGTGCAGGGGGTGCGGGGGAACAAGTTTCCCCGCAAAAAAGAACTCGCCCTAAAGCCTGGCCTGACGCAGGGCTTCTTTGGCGGCGTTTGATTGCCGGGGAGACAGGCTGCGTACGATGTCGCCGAGGCGTGCATCGCCGTTTCGGAAGTAGGCGCTGTCGATGGGGATTTGCCCCAGCCCTTCGATCTTGAACAGGTATGCCGGCGAGAGTTTGGGGATGATCGAGAGGCGCCGGCGGACTTCGACGATATCGTTGTAGTCGATGTCCTGGGTTTGGGTGAGCCGCCGAATGATCATGCCAGTGCGATAGAATGTGACACGGTGACGCAGCTTCGCGAGCGTTGCCAGCCCCATGGCTGCCATGGGAATGGTGACGATGAGCAATGCGTCGCGCAGGTTGGCGTGGGTTGGCGGCAGCAGGCAGGTCAGGCACAGCGGCAGAAACCAGGCTGCCGACGAGACCAGGATGAGGCCAGGTCTTGGTTTTAGAACGGCGAGTGCCTGGCCGTGCACGGGATGTGATGGCTCAGAGAGCGGCGTTTCGGAAAGATTGAGGCTGCGGAGGCCCAGTACAGGGGCCGGGCCTTGCGGGGCATAGCGGCGAGCCCTGGCGCCGCGCCAGCGTACAGCAATTTTTGGCGCCAAAAACACCATCATCAGCATGGCGCCGAGGAGCCCGAAGTACGGCCCGAGCTCGCTTCTGAGCGCTTCCATCATGGCTGGTTTGATCCTCGGAAGGGTTCCACCGTGACTTCGAAGCCGTACCCGTGACGGCCATTAAAGTCGCTCACGACGGCGCCAAACCGCAGGCGCTGCCCGCCATCAGCCGGCACGCCGTACAGGGGGGCAATTTCGATGTTTTCGCTCACAAGATTGCCTGTGTGATTCCACAGATAACCTCTGTCCTTAAGGTTGAGTGAGGAAAGCTTGGGAAGGTGCCGGTTATCGGCGGTTCGGCGCCTGACACTGACGAGCACTTTGTCGACATTGAGATCGGTTTCCCAAAAAATATAATTGGCTTCTCCGGGCTTGTCGATGCGGGCGTTAAAAGTTTCCTTGCCGCTCAGGTAACCAAGCTCGTGTCTCGGAAGATCGTCGTACTTGTTGATTTTGACGATGTAGCCATATCTGCTGCCGCCGCGGTAATTGTTTGCGCAGGCTGGTGTCCAGCTGTTCTCGTAATTCGCATGCTCTTCGACGGCGATATAAAAACGCGCATCGCTTGGGGCCAAAAAGGCAACGCGTGCCTGGTGAGCCGTTGGCGAGTCGCCCGTTTTGGCCATGTTCATCAGCAGGAGGTTTCCTGAACGATCATAGATGGTGACGACGGGCTCTATGGCGCCAAACATCGTGCGTGTGACGAGGATTTCCATCGGTGTGCCGGCTTCGGCCAAAATGCCGATATAGTCAGCATCGCCGCCATGGACGATTTCCCTGCCATCATAGTAGCTGTGACAGTCTGCATCAATGAGGCCGAAATAGCCGTTGGGATACTGGTTTGGATCACTGGTGATGAGGCTGCCCTCGAAGTAGCTGGCGTAATCGCCGCTAAGCGTGTTGTAGGGCCGGGCACAGCCCTGGTGAGACAGGCAGTCGCCGGCGTCCTCGTTATTCTTATAGGGGACGTAATAGGTGTCGTCGGGAACGAACGTGGATGGCGTCACCTCATCGGCACAGCCGCCCAAATGAAGCATCAGAACTGCCGCCATGCTCGCGGCGACGCGGAGATTCATTGTCATTGCGATGTCCTTAAAGTGTCGTGGGAGGTCTTGCGACGGCGGTTTGGCACTGACGGGCGATTGCCCTGAGTTTATCGCCCATGCCCACTGCTTCGGGTGGCAGTTGGGCAATCGGACGCGTGATTTCTTCGCACCTGAGCTGTCTTCGTGCACGCTCAGCATTGGCAAGGGTTTCCTCGAAGTCTGTCCGAAGGGCCAGCAGATTGGCGAGGCGGGTGCGATCGGCATCAGACAAAACGGCTTTCTGTGACTCGACGCGAGACAAAATGGCTGCTGATTTCGCGACCTCCCCAGCGTAGACGATGTCTTGGGCCATGTCGATAGCTGCCCGCATGATCCCGCGCTCAAAAACGTCTCGCTGCATCGCCTGGCTCGGTGCGATTTGCTCGGGTTCGGGCAACGGCACCGGAACCGTGTTGGGGGGCGTGTCTTCAGAGGGGCTGGCCACGCCCGGGCTGGTTTTTGGCACATCCCGGGGGGCTTCAGGGGGCGTGCGGCGCAGCGCATCCATCCCGGAAAGACTCACCAGAGAACGGCCCGCATACCATTGCCATAAACCAATCCCACCCAGCACCGCCACGAAGAGAAGTGCCACCATCAGCGGCACCCGCGATTTCTTTCCTCGCCGCGATCTGTGCCGCGAAACCGAACGGCTGACCCCGGAGACCGCCGTCAGGTTGTCCAGCGAATAGCCATCATCTTCGCCGCCCAGCGAAAATCCTTCGCCGTCTTCGTCTTCGTCCGGTTCGATCTCAACGGAGGGTGACACTTCCGGCGCTTCATCCGCCAGGTTAAATTGATCCTCATCCTCTTCGAGGCCAAGTATAAACGGCGTACTCTGTTTCGGGCCGTCTTTTTTCCTGCCAAGCATGAACGACGTACTCTGTTTTGGACTGTCTTTTTTCCCGTCGAGCACGAATGCTGCACTCTGTTTTGGGCTGTCTTTTTTTCCGTCAAGCACGAAAGCCGCACTCTGTTTCGGGCCGTCTTTTTTTCCGTCAAGCACGAAAGCCGCACTCTGTTTCGGGCCGTCTTTTTTTCCGTCAAGCACGAAAGCCGCACTCTGTTTTGGGCTGTCTTCCTGCGGCAGCGTCATTTCGGTGTCCGACGCAGACAAAACCATCGGTGGTTCGATGCAATGTGCACATTTCGATGCAGCCTCCTGCGGCAGCCACAGATCGGTATTTTGTGCAGGCAACGTCGCCGACGATCTGGCAGGTTTTGCGATTTTTGTCTCCACGCCATCCTGGAGGCACGTCAAATCGGCGATGACATCCGCGAACGTCTGATACCTGTCGTCGGCCAGTTTCTCCATACACTTGCGCACGATGGCTTCGAGCCCGGGCAAAACCTCGCTCCCGTCGATGCGCGCCATCTCCGGCACAGGCGTCGACACCTGCATGTGCATCAGCCCCACTTTCGACGGATTGATAAACGGCAGACGATTCGTGATCATCGCATACAGGAGAATGCCAAACGAATAGATGTCCGTTCGCGCGTCGACCGCCTGCCCGTAACACTGCTCCGGGCTCATGAACTCCGGCGTGCCAACGATAAGTCCCTGCTCTGTCGTGCGATCGGGCGGCGCATCCAGCATCTTGGCAATGCCAAAATCCAGAATCTTGACCGAAAACCGCCCGGGCACCGTCTCAAGCAGCATGATGTTATCGGTCTTCAAATCGCGGTGGATAATCCCCTCACGGTGAACCGTCCAGAGCGCATCGGCCAGCTGAAGACTGATGACAAGTATCTGCCGCATCGTAAAGACGTGCTGCGCATCCAGATACTCCGTCAGCGTCTTCCCCCGTACATACTCCATGACGATACAGATCTCGCCATTGACATTGAGCAGGTCATAAAGCCTGACCGCGTTCGGGTGCGAAATGCGCCCGTACGAACGCGCCTCATTGATAAAGCGCCCAACAATGCTCTTGTCCTGGTACAGCGATGCATGCAGCTTTTTGATGGCGACATTCTGGTCAACGCCCTTTTGCGTCGCCAGATACACGACGCCCATCCCACCCGTGCCGATGCGCTCTTTGACGCAATACTTATTGTTGATGCACTTGCCGACAAACGGATCGGCATCCTGCCCGGCAGACGGCGTCGCGCCCTTAAGGGGCGTCGCACAATAACCGCAAAATTTCGCATCATCCTCGACGGGATTCAGACATTTGGGACATTGTATCACGGCGAATTCCCTCCCTGAGGCAGCAACCAAACGGCCAATCCAAACGCCCCCTCATACAACATTTATCAACGCACTGTCGCGGGTTTTTCTTTCCATTGGGGGGCGCCTTGTCGGCGGGCGACCGGGACGGTCGCCCCTGCATGTGTTTGACCTGCATGTTGTGGGGGCAACGCCCCCTACGCCGCTATCGCACT
>WQTY01000112.1 GCA_009786045.1 Pseudomonadota bacterium
TCGCCCGTTACTACAGCCGATAGCGGCGCAGGGGGCGCGGCCCCCAAAGCAAAAAAAGCCCATATGTAGGCAACGCGCGTAGGGGCGACCGTCCCGGTTGCCCGCCCCTAAAATAAAAGGCAACATTTTGTGCGCAGTGAACCATTCAGGCAGGGGGTCAGATGAGAAAGCGGTAGCCGTGGCCATGGACGGTTTCGAGGCGCGTGGGTTTGGCCGGATCGTCTTCGATTTGGCTTCGGATCTGCATGACGAAGTTGTCGATGGTCCGGGCGGTGCCTTCGTAGGTGTCATCCCAGATGTTTCGCAGGAGTGCCTCGCGGGAGAAAACCCGGTTGGGGTGCTGGGCAAAGAAGATGAGCAGTTCTGCGGCTCTTGGGGTGAGCTTTAGGAGTTGGCCGTTTCGAAGGACGGTTTTGTCAGACTGTATGCACAGATCGCCTGCGACGAGGTTTTCGGTGTGTGTGTGTTTTCGTTGCCGGATGCGGCGCATGGCGGAGTCTACCCGCGCCAGCAGCTCGCCCAGCCCGAAGGGTTTTCCGATATAGTCATCGGCGCCCAGCCTGAGGCCTTCGACTTTTTCCGTTTCTGAGGTTCGCGCCGAAAGAATGATGACATGGACATCGTTGCCGGATTCTCGAATTGTACGCAGAATTTCGAGTCCCGATTTGCCTGGAAGCATCAGGTCGAGGATGAGCAGATCCGGGCAAAAGTCGGCCACCAGGGGCAATGCGGCACTTCCATGAGAAGCGCTGCGCACGTCGTAGCCTTCATATTGGAGATTGTGGCTGAGCCCGCGGCTGATGGCCGGATCGTCTTCGATGAGCAGTATCTTCTCTTTGGCCATGGAAGAATCTCAGGTTTTGACGCGTCGAAACAGCAGATTGGCAAAGCGTTTGGCGTAGTGCCATGGCAGCGTCAGGCCGGATGTCAGCCCATAGTGCTCGCGCATATAACGAGGAGAGGGAAAGGCCGTTCGCCAGCATGCCAGGGGGGAATCAAAGAGCATGGCGGCGAAGGCGAGGTAGGCCGGACGCGAGAATTTCGACTGCATGGGGTGGAATAACCCGCCCTTTTCGATGGCCCGGAAGATGAAGTCGTATTGCCGTTTGGGTGGGCGAAGCGCCGACAGAACCCATTCTGGGATGGGTGTGTTCATGAGTTCGGCGGGGATGGCCAGCGAAAAGTAGGTGGCTGTCTTGAGGCGCATCTGTTCGATCCGCTGAACGAACGTTTGCCAGTCGAGGTCTGGGTAGGCGCGCACGATTCGATCGACGTCGGTGTGCAGGCGAAGCCCGGGCGCGCGGATGTAGGAGTGTTTTGCGGTATGAAGGCAGACCTGGATCAGGTTCCAGACGGGATCCAATATCAGGATGCTGCTGCCTTCGACGGGAAGGGCTGTTTCGAAGAGCGTTTCGGTTTTGGGCTCGATTTCTGGTGCAATCCAGCGGCCGGCAATGGAGCGCCACTGCAGTTCGAGCCAGAGTGTGTCATCTGCCAGATCGACGCGATATTCCAGGCCGCCGCTGATCAGGCCTGCTTCGAGCCCTTCTTCTTCGATGGTTTCGACGGCTCGAAAACCCGGGACAAAGCCCTGTGCCAGCGCAATGTGGTGTGCTTGCACAAAGTCGCTCTTTTTGACCAGCGTGTCGAAGTCGCCCATGGGGCACTCTTCGGGATGAGGATAGATGGCGCGGGCGATGCCTGCGTTTTTGAGGGCGATCATCGGGATGCCCGCCTCTTTGCATGCCTGCGCCAGGCGGTCGAGTTTTTCGAAACGCTGCAGAAGGCGATATTTCCACTCCGAGGCGATACTCGACCAGTTGGCGGTTGCCTTTCCGAGGGTTTCCAGCCGCATGGCAACGATTGAGGCTGCCTCGTGCTCTTTGGCAAAAGTGAGCAGCTTGCGATCATTGCACTGCGCATAGAGAGAAGCGATCAGCGGCAAGTCGGCGGCTTCGCGCGCCACAAGGCAGGCTACGATCATTTTTTCGTAAGGCGTCTTTAAAAGTGTCGAAAATGTCTTCATACGGCTGGCCCCTGGTGGATGGCATCATTGGGGGTATGGGGGAGTTGGCATCTGACATGCGCTGCATGCCGATGTGGTGTTTATTGAGCAGCGAGGTGCGTTTTAAGATCTTTGACTTTTATGGCGGGATCGAAGGGTTTGTCGAGTGTTTCGTCGTACAGCCAGTGATAGCGCCAAAGCGTCATGCCTACGCGTTTGGCATAGTGGCGCGCTTCTTTAAAGGGAATTTTTTCGACGTAGAGATCGACCTCGGCATCTGCAAAGCGAGTGATCCACTTGCCGACGTTGCCCTGGCCTGCGTTATAGCCCGGCAGAACGAACATGGGGTGTGGGATGAGGATTCTGTGGAGTTTTGCGAGGTATCCGGCGCCAAGCGGTATCGAAACCTCGGGTTTGAAGAGATCGGCAGGCACGGGTTTGGGCATGCCAAGCTCTGAGGCCATGGATTGTGCGGTAGGCAGCATGATCTGCATGAGCCCCCGGGCATTGGCCCAGGATTCCGCCTTGGGGTCATAGTAGCTTTCTTCGCGCATGATGGCGTAGACGATATAGAAGAGGTTGCTGCCCGGGGTGGCGGACTTGCTGACGATGTCTTTCCAGGGCATGGGATAGGTCAGCAGCCAGGCGGCGTAAGCCTGATGGTTCAGGTCGTGTGCGGGCCGGAGAAGCGATGCTGCCAGCCGCGCACTCTCCGAGTGACGCGCCTGCTTTTTGAGCAGAATGGCTCTCGCCAGTTTTCCTTCGAACGCGATGCGGGGATTGGTGCTGTCGATAAAGGCAGTCAGCTCGGTCAGGGCATCGGTGTAGAGCGCCATGGCAGTGAGCTGGCGAGCGGCAGAGAAGGACGGAGAATCGCCGATGGCGTGGAAGCAATAGTTCTCGGCATCGTCGGGTTGATAGACGCGTTTTCGGTGCATCTGAACCCAGAGGGCGGCCTGATCGGCCGCCAGGACTTCCAGCCTGCCCAAGGAAAGCATGGCGTAGTAGGAGAGGGGGAACTCGTTGAGAATGTGGAGGAAATTCTGGATGGCACTTTGGGTATTGGCGATCTTTTCGAAGGCACGCCCCTGAAAGTATCGAAGACGCCCCTGTGTGTAGAGATCATCCTCCCCGGCATGCTTAAGGTTGTCATCGACAAAGGCAATGGCCTCCTTATATTGACCTGATTCGTACAGATTCGACATGAGCAGCCAGTAGGTATCCTTGGCCATGTCGCCCGTTGGGTAGAGCCTGATCTGCTCTCGCATTTTGGCGAGTGCTTCGGAAGTGCGGTTCTGACCGAGCAGGATTTGTGCCTGGAAGTGGTAGGCGTCGTCGGCATAGGAGTGGTCAGCATAGCGATCAATGATGACCTGATACCAGCGCATGGCCAGTTCCGTGCGTCCGGCGTTCCAGGCGGCGCGTGCGGCAGTGTAGAGGATTCTGATTTCGAGCTCGGTGTTGCGGCATGTTTCTAAAGCTTCTTCGAAGAAGGGGAGAGAATCCGTGTGTTTTCGCAATTTGACGTAGCTGCGTGCGATGGCGTAGAGATCCTCGCATATTCTGGCAGTATCCTTGTTTTTTTTGTCATCGCGCAGGAGCTTCGTATAGGCGCTGATGGCCTGTTCCGAGCGATGCGCATCGAAATGGGCGGCGGCGATTTCGCGTGCCGATTTGGATTTGTCTGTCTTGGCGGTGGGGCGAGGAAAGACGAAGCCAGAAGGCCAGCGGTGCTGCTCTGCCATGATGGCTTCCTGGGCCAGTTGCCCCTGGGAGGATTTGGGGTCAAGTTCGTAGATGCGGCGGTAGGTCTCAAGTGCGGCTTTGAGCTGGGCTGTTTCCTGTTGAACGAGCGCCTGTGCCTGGAGGGCATCCAGGCGAAGTGCCCTGGGAAAAGCGCTGATGCGTTCGAATTCGGCGGCGGAGGCATCGTATTGACCGAGATTTGCCAGTGCGATGGCCAGGTAAGTCCGATAATCTGGATCGCCTGCAAGCGCCTCTGCGAAGTGGACAACGCTTTTCCAGTTTGCCATGGCGTAGCTTATTTGAATGCCGTACATGGCCGCCGTGTGACCGAGGTCTGCTTTTTCAGCCTGGGCGCGTTTCATCCATTCGATGGCCTGGGTGCGCGACGGCGCGTCGCCCATTTTGTCGCGGGAGAGTGCTGCGAGGAACAGTGCACGCTGACGCGAAGCGGCATCCCACGAGGCGGCCTCTGATTCGAGCAGGGTCTCGAATTCACGCGCTGCCTCGGCGTAGCGCTTCGAAGCATACGCCTCGAAGGCAGCTTGAGCTTTGGGCTGGGAAAATAGCGGCTCCCGGGCAATGATCGGCTTGCAGCCATTCGCATTATCCGAAAGAATGCCTACGGGCTGGAGAGAATTCTCGCTCGCTGCAGGTGGCTCTGAAAACGTGACGCGAACCAAATCGCGCTGCTGGCGATTGTCTTCTTCGACGGCAGTTTGAGCATTGCAGCCCGTGCAAATCAACGACAACCCAACGCCCAGAAAATACTTCCACAAACGACGCTTCATCGGAACATCCTTGTTCGGTGCAATCGGATCCTCTATCATCAGGTGGAACCGAAGCGCTGTGTTCTTGCCATCCAAAAGCCTAAGCCGGCCGATACATAAGCATGTTCTTGCCCGGAGTGCAAGAAGTCTGGGAGATCCTATTGCTCTGCCTGCTCTGCCAGTGCGGATTCGTTCTCATCTGCGGCAGTGTAAAGGATGACGCAATTGCGCCCGTTTCGCTTAGCCAGGTATAGTGCCTGATCGGCGCGTGTGAACAGGTGTCGGAAGTCTTCATTTGGGTTCACGACGCTCACGCCGCCGCTGACGGTGATCTGGCCTGGTGTAAATTCTGAAAAGGCCGTCGATGCCACGATCTGCCGCAGCTTCTCGCCCACCATCCAGGAGTCTTGCGGAGAGTGCTCGCCTGTCAGGAGGACGACGAACTCTTCGCCGCCGTATCGCGCCACCATATCGCCTTCGCGCGTATTGTCGCGCAGAATTTGTGCAAACTGCCGCAGAACCTGATCGCCTCGCTCGTGGCCGTAGGTATCGTTGCAGAGCTTAAAGAAGTCGATGTCGAAGACGATCATTGAAAGCGCTCGCTGCAGGCGGCGGGCACGGATGAATTCGTCCTGCAGGTAGGATTCGTAGTATTGACGGTTGAAGACGCCTGTCAGGCCATCGGCTTTGGCCATTTCGCTTAGCTTCCGATACAGCATGGCACGCTCCAGCGCGATAGAGGCGAGGTTGGCCATGATATTGAGCCCGCGCAGTTCTTCGTCGTGGATGATGCGGCTGTTGAAGAAGTTGTCTGTCAGGATGATGCCGAGCACTTCGTCGTTGAGGACGATGGGAACGCAGGCGAAGTTTTTAAACGTGAGCGTTTCTCTGGAAACGTGGTTGTAATACGTGGCCTGCGTGCCGTTGATGACGAAGGGCAGCTTTGTCGCCACGCAGTGTGCGATGACCTCGTGCAGCTCATAGTGCGGCGAGGTCATGGAGGTCATGGGACGTGCCTCGTTGACGTTGAGGGAGAAACCGGTGAGCTGGCTCGTCAGGTATTGGATGATGTTTGCCTGGCTGGCATAGCGATCCAGCAAACTCTGGAGATCGAGTTTTTCTGCCTTGACCCCTTCCCAGATCCGGTGGGCCTCTTCGCCGTTAGCCGGCCCTGCGCTTTGTGTGACGCGCAATTCGTTGCGCCTGTCCCAGGCCAGAAGGAGCACTGCACGGTTGAAGTTTAAGCCATCGCCATGGGTGATTCCTGACAGAATGATGTAGAGGATCTGCTCCAGCTCGACAGTCTTGAGCATGGCCTTTGTGACGGTCAATTGGAACATCAACTCCTTGAGGAGTTCAGAGTCCATCCGCCCGCCAGTTTTTGCATTTGGTTCGCTCGCCTCGGTGAGCATGGGTTCCTCGTGCAACAATCCTCACCTCTGCTGATTTCGATTGAGTGCGTTTTTGATGGCCGATCCGAGCTTGTCAAAAAGCGTCTTTGGGGCTGCGGCCTGTCGTTTGCGCGTCTCAAAGAGTTTAACCTCAAGCATGGCCTGTGCGTTGGTTCTGTCGATTTTGAGGGCTTCCTTAAACCATAACAGCGCTTTGCGGTCGTCGCCCTCAAGCTTGGTGACGTCTCCGAGATACAGGCGAACTTCGGCACATGCGGGGGATTTGGATGCAACCTCTTCGAGGGTTGTCAGAATTTCTTTAACTTTTTGGGCATTGCGCCGGCCATGGCCGTCGGGCTGAAGCAGCATATACTGGACGTAGCTGTCGCGCGTTTTGAATTCTGCCAATTCGCCGTTTACTGCCCGGGCTTTTTCGAGCTTTTGGAGTGCACCGCGGTATTCGCCGCGGCTCAGCAGCGCCCTGGCTTGTGACAGGGCCTGTTCGGCCTCGAACACGGCGGCGATGTCGAAGTGATCGCCTTTGTTCTCACCGTTGGTTCCGTTAAGTGTGGCCAGGTAGGCTTCGCGCTTGATCTGTGTTCCGATGACGCCGAAGGCTTCGCGCAGCCGGCGGTTGACTTCGTTGATGACAGCCTGGTCGGCACTGTCTGTAACATGATGAAAAAAATCGGCCCCAAAGCACTTGACCAATTCCATGTAGGCATGTCGGATGGCATGGTCATCGCTCGTGGTGTTTACCCCAAGCAGCGTGAAATGATCCCTGTCGCCCATCGATCGATGAAATGCCTTTAATTCGTCGAGTTTTGCGTCCCTTCCACCCATGCACCTTACCCCTTGATTCGAGCAATCAACCGCACTTCGCGTGTCTGATAGCATACTGCGTGCCATTTTTCAAGGAAGTTGCTGCCCCGAGCGGGCGTTGCGGGCCGGCGAC
>WQTY01000113.1 GCA_009786045.1 Pseudomonadota bacterium
CCAGAATGAGGGGCATGGGGGAGGTTCCTTTGAGTGGGGCGTGAGGGGTTGATAACATGGGGAGAAGGGTGGCCGGGGCAAGCCGCTTTGAGAGGGGGCTGGCTTCAGCAGCAGGGGTGGGAATGTAAGAGCGGTTGAAAGCGCTTCACAAGAGAGGAATCAGATGGTAATCTGAATCTGTGGGGAAGGTGCAACATTTTCTCATTGGGAGAGTGGTTATGTCAAAAGAATCTTCGTTGGCGGCATCGTTGAACAAACTTTCAGAAATGTCATCCAGTGGCGAGGTGGCGCGCGTCAAGCAGCGCCGCTCGGTGAAGGCCCAGGCGTGGAGCAGTGACGACAATGCATCAAACCTTCTTGGCTGCATTTTGGACGACTCCTCTAAAGATGCAGAGGAAGAGGCACGTCAGCAGGAAGAGGCGCGTCAGCGTGCCACCGAGGATGCACGCCGTCGTCGTGAGTATGAAGAGGATATGAAGCGTCTGGAGGCCGAACGTGAGCTTACTGCGCAGCAGCAGCAGCAGGAAGAGCTGCGCCTGCGCCAGGCGGAGATGCAGGCTCAGCTTCAGCGGCAGAAGGACATTGAGGCTGGTCTTATCGACCTTGAGGAAGAGGCGCGTCTGGCACGCGAGGAGGAGGCGCGAAAGCGCGCCGAGGCGGAAGCAAAGGCACGCAAAGAGGCTGAGAAGCGTGCCAATGAGTTGTTGTTGAGGGAGCAGCAGGCCGAGATTGAGGCATTGCGTCAGCAGGAAATTCTTGAGCAGTCGCGGCCGAAGCGTTCCAAAGTGCCGTTTATTGCCATGGCAGCATTGGTGGTGTTGGGGCTTGGCGGTGGGATAGGCTATTATTTGCTCAGTCAGGAGCCTGTCGACATCTATGCCCTCTCGACAGACTATGACTCGCGCAGCATTGGGTTCCTCCCGGAGTCGCTCGACATGGTTTCGATGGAGGTAATGGTCGTCAAGCAGGCGGATGATCCCAAACCCGTGAGGGCGACGACTGCGCCGCGTCCGCGTCCTGCGGGTGGAAGTGGAGGTTCGCAGCCAAAGCCTCCCGCTGCAGATACGACACAACCGGGTAAGTCTGGCCTGGATAGCGGCAAGGGTGGTGGATTGCTTGGTGGCAGGCGCGGCCTGTAAGACAGCCTTTGGTTTTTGGGCGAGGCCCTGGCTTGCGCATGTCCCTTTGGCGTTCGCGTCTGAGGGGCATGTTTGCAGTGGGGATTTTTCGTCATCAGGACGGTAGTTCAGGAAGGGATGCTCGCATGAAGATAACAGTTCGATTGGCTTGTTTGAGCGCGTTGTTGTGTGTTTCCGGATTGGGTTTGGGGTGTGTGGATGCCACTTCCCTTCCGACAAAGCCCTATGAGAAGGGGATTGAGTTGTCGACGCATGTCGAGGACTGGCGGGATGAAGTGATCTACCAGATCATCGTGGATCGCTTCTATGACGGGGACGTCAATAACAACTTCAACGTCGATTCACGCTCAATGTCACGGTACCACGGCGGAGACTGGCAGGGGATCATCGACCAATTGGATTACCTTGAGGCGCTTGGGGTGACAACGCTGTGGATATCGCCTGTTGTCAAGAACGTTGAGGAAGATGCGGGGTTTGCTTCGTACCATGGTTACTGGACGCAGGACTTTCTCAAGCACAACCCGCATTTTGGCGATCTGGCAACGCTTCGCCGGCTCAGCGATGCCCTGCATGCCCGGGGGATGAAGCTCATTCTCGACATCGTGACCAATCACGTAGGGCAGGTTTTTTTCTATGACATCAACATGAATGGTCAGCCTGATGAGTGGCTGGCCGGGTCAGGCCAGGCCAATCCGGGCTCAGGCCGCGAGGAGCTGATTTGCCGTGGTGAGGGTGTCTCAAGACATTGCATTGTATCTGACCTGAGCCGCGTCACAGAGTATGATCCAGACTTTCGTGCAGAGGGGATTAAATCCTATACCAGCATGGGCCTGGCTGGTGACGCCCCCATTATTTTCTTCGACATGCCCAGTATCAACCGCGTTGCCCCGGGGCCGCAGAACATCGATCTCAATCGGAATGGCATCATCGACTCTGATATAGAGCGGATGGGGTTTGCCAATCCAGACTGGTACCACAGGAAGGGGCGCATCTACAGCTATGATTATCAGCCCAACCAAACCAAGCCTTACATCCATCGTCTGACGAATCCTGATGGAACACCCGGCGATTACATCGATCCGGGCCAGGCACGGCTGTACTATCAGAACGATCAGACGCTGCTTGGCGATTTCCCCGGCGGGCTGAAAGATCTGGCCACAGAGAGGTCAGATGTCCGGCAAGCCCTTATCGCTGTGTTTACCTACTGGATCGACGTCACGAATGCGGATGGTTTCCGAATCGATACGCTCAAACATGTCGAGTACAGCTTCTGGGAAGAATTTGCCCCGGCGATTCGTGCGCATGCTGCTTCTCGCGGGAAAAAGAACTTCTTCATGTTTGGTGAGGCTTTCGATGGTGATGACAATCTTTTGGCGGCTTACAGCCAGAAGGATCAGGTCGATTCGGTCTTTTTGTTCTCACAGAAGTATGCCATTGACCAGGCGTTCATGTGTGCGCCGGGCAATACGGCGTTAGTGTGTGGTGGGAATGCCTATGGCACATCGGTTCTCTATGGTTGGGATTATACCTGGAATACTGGCGGCCGCCACGCCATGTACAACGGGGTGCCTCAGCCAGGAGGTGCTGTCGATTCACAGGGCAACGGCGTTGCGCCTCGCGATTTGCTCGTCAACTTCATCGATAACCACGATGTTGGCCGATATCTGTTTTTTCGCAACGATGCCAGGGGGGTAGATTCGCTTAAGAATGCCCTCACGTTTGTCCTTTTGCAACGCGGCATTCCCTGCATCTATTACGGCACGGAGCAAGGTTTTATGGGTGGCAATGATCCTGCCAACCGCGAGGACATGTGGGATCCGTCCGCGTCCATTTTTGCACGCAATCCCAACTTTGGCTACGCCAACTATAAGCCCTTCAACACGGACAATCCCCTGTTTAAGCACATCCGAAAAGTCATCGACGTTCGCAAGGCAGTGCCTGCGCTGCGTCGGGGGACGATGTTTGGCGATATTTGGCATTCTAACAGAACCACTGGCGATGACGCGGGTATTTTTGCTTTTACGCGCCAGTATGAGGGCAAGAGCGTGGTGGTCGTGGTCAATACGCACGAAACGGATATAAAACGTACGCGTGGCACCATCGGTGACGGTATGATGACTGTACCCTGGGCAGGGAGCACGTTGCTTATCGACATTCTCAATGACGATAGCTACTCTGTGACTTCAAACGGCGGAAAGGTCGAAGTGGTGGTGCCGCCCATGACGACGCGTGTTCTCATCCCGCAAGAAGATCGGGCAGGATACAGGTTCTAGATTGGGCAGGATGTGGGGGAATGAAAAGTTTAGAGCGTCGGGCAGTGGATGGGTTTGAACACCACCCACTGCTCTGTCTGCAAAACCACCGCTTTTTGATGCGCTTGGGGTACGGGTGTATTGTACTTTCGTCGAGAAGGAAGTGCACGCATCGGTGGATGGGTTGAATTCTGCTGGCGAATCGCTATAGATCGCCGAAAGCTGGTGGTTGGCCTGCCTGAAGAGGAAATATGAGAATTTGCTCCACACTGGGATTGCCCATCATTCTGATCTTTGCATTTGTTGCGGGGTGTGAGGCTTTGCCTTCGGATACTGTCTTCCAGAAGCTGGCCTCTGGCGAAGATATTGCCTGTTCCGCAAAACGCGGATGTGATGCGTCCAGGCAGTGTTTGGCAGAGCGTTGTGTAGGTGTGTCTTCGGCTTCCATGCCTTTGGTGATGCGGTTCACCTACCCTGAAGCTTTGCATGCACCTGTCGTTGTGCAGGGCGAATTTCAACCGGGACAATCCTTTGGCACGTTTTTGCAGCCGGCATTGGTTGCTGCTGCCATTCAGGTAAAATATCACGATGTGCCTGTGGCGGGCGTGGCCACTTTCCTTTCGCGTACCGGATCCGCTGCGCTTGATTATACTCAGACGGTGGAGCTGATGCGGGACACCGATGCCAATGCGGCAGCCCGGCTGAATTTGGTGCCCGGCCAATATGATGTGATTGTCTCTCCTTCCAATATGGCGAACCAGTACAATTACCCAACCATGGTCTTTTACGGCATTGAGGTGAAGCCCGGGCATGACATGGTGTCTCTCGACGTGGAAACTGGTGCCGAAGCAACGCGCTTTCCCGAAGAGAGTTATTGGGGGGGGCGTGTGACGGGAATCATTGAGCTGAGCGGCATCGACGATTCGGAGTTTGTGGGCGAAATCGGTTTGCGTCTTCAGGAGGTCGATGCCCCGGCATCTTCAGCGACGTTCCCGATTTGTCGTGACGGGCGCTGCACAGCTTATTACGAGCTGCTCTTGCCGCCACAACGCTATGATGTCGAACGCATTTACGATGTTCAGGTAATCCTTAAGCCAACGCCCAGACTGACAATCACAAAGAAACTCTCTTTTGTGAGCTTGGGCCTGTCTTCCGACTTTCAGGAAAAATACTATAGCTTTGTGCTTTCGCCCATGGCAGTCGATGCTCTGGCGGCACAAACCATCACAGGGCGTTTGCACTCAGCGGCCGGACTTTCAAGCGGCAAGGCATCGGTCGCGGTCGCCTGCCAAAGCAGGAGCAAGGACATGCGCTGGTTTTCGACGGCGCATGAGGTGACCGATGCACATGGGCACTTCACTGTCGACATGCCGGTGTTGCCGGATTCTGATGATGTGACATGCAAGGGGGAGGTTATTTTTGATCAGGCGAATGCACATGGCTCAATGGCAGCGGTTCCTTTGCAGTGGGAAGAGAACAGCATTGCCATTGAGATTTACCCAAAGGCCGTTTATAGCGGCATCGTGACTTCGGCGGAAGGCAAACCTGTCAGAGATGCCAGAGTGACGGCAAAGCCCGTCGAGGCCTCTATGGGAACGCTGGAGACGACAACAAATGACAAGGGATATTTTAGTCTGAAGCTTGACACGATGGCCTATGAGGTATTGTTCGAACCCCCGGCACGCACGGGGATGCCCAGCCACCGCCAGATGCTGTCCAGGCAGGTTGAACCTCGCGAAAAAGAGAGCATTGTTCTGAAACGGCCTGACATGATTTATGGTCAGTGCATGGATAGCAGCGGCAAGCCGATTTCCGGTGTTTGGGTGGATGCGTTTTGGATGGATTCCTTGGGTGAACTTCATCAGCTGGCCAGCGGGCAATCTGATGACGATGGCCTTTTCAGGCTTTTTGTTGTGCCCACCGACTCGCTTGTGGGAATGTGATATCTTCCAACTGACGACAAGTTTTTGCCCATGTGATAAGGTCTGATTCCGTTTTCGTAGCGTGCTCGTGTCATACTCCTGACCGCAGCAATAAGAAGGCCGCTTCTGCATCATCCTCTGTTCGCAATGATGGGCAGATGGCTAAAAACAATACACTTCGCCCTCTATCCACAGGCAATGCGCAGCATTGCAGGGGGTGTGGGGGAACGCGTTCCCCCACGAAAAAAATAACTATTTCACGCGCAGTGTTCTGAATTTCACCTGACGGACGCGTTGCGCAAAAGCGATGAGGATTTCCACGACGGGGACAGTGGGCGATCCCCAGGATGCCGTCTCCTCGTCGCATCGAACGTGAAATTTGGTGATGAAACCACGCGATTGCGCGTCGCGCAGGACAGATGTTGCCGTGCGCGTCAGCGTCGACCAGAGGGCAGCATTGTTGGCAGTCGCCTGCGCGAGGACATCGTTGCAGCGAAGCTCAATTTGCGCCAGCAGCATGGCCTCGATGGCGGCTTCGTCGCGCTCGATCTTGGCCTGCCTGGGATCCTGGGTGGGTGGTTCTGGAAGAAGAGGAAGGCCCATGACGTCTTCAAAATGAGCCGTTTGTGGAGGCTCTGTGTACAGATCGGGTCGGAGTTTGATGAGGACGGCACGCTTGCCGGAAGCGATCATGGTTTCGACGCCGCCCTCGGCCAGCGCCAGGGCATCGTCAAGGCGAAGGGTATCGGCATCATGAACCCCTCGCAGGTGGGGCGCGATACCAAGGCTCAGGGCTGGCATGAGGCAAGAAGGCGGCAAAACCTCCGGCGCCCGGCGCCCTGGCGTGTGCGTCAAAACCCACGGGTAGGCATAAGCTGCAAAAGGCGGAAGTGCCTTTTGCCAGTCGATGAGCTGGTCGATATCCGCCCCGCGCGGAGGGTCGAGGAACAGGCGAAACGCAAAATCGGCAGACAGGCTGGCGCAGGCATCCAGCAGTGCCTTTTCGACCGATGGGGCATGGACGCCTGGCATGATGAGGGCATCGAATGGGCCTGCCGCCATGAGCGCCTCCACCCCACCACGCACGCTCTCCCCCTCCGTTGCCACGATATCCTTTGCCAGGACTCGCTCGAAGCCATTCATCGTGGCATGGCATGCTGCATGACCCACAAGGTAGCTCTCCTGCTCGATCATGCCGCAAAGCTGCTGAAATTTGGCAAACGTGTCGACGCGTACGACGCGCCTTGGGTGCGTGGGGATATATCCGAGAATGGCAAGAATCATGATACGCTCACTATGACTCGAAGTGGTTTTAGGGGCAAAAGCAGGCAACTGTCGCCTAAAAGACAGATAACCGCATGTGGCGCGAGACAAAAGGACAAAACATCATCGTCGACTTTTGTTTTTGGGGGCAACGCCCCCTGCGCCGCTATCGCACTCGCCCGATTCACTGACGGCAGGGTCGCGGCGTCGAAATGGTGCAGATTCCAGGAAGCAAGGAGGCGTGGAAGGGAGCGTACTTCGTACGTGACCGAC
>WQTY01000114.1 GCA_009786045.1 Pseudomonadota bacterium
GATTGAGGCCCGCACAGGGGGTAGACGCGTATTGGCTGTAGGGGCGACCGTCCCTACAGCCAATAGCGGCGCAGGGGGACAACGTCCCCCACCAAAGCGCTGTAGGGGCGACCGTCCCTGGTCGCCCGTTACTACAGCCAATAGCTACCTGTCTGCCCTGTTCATGTTTAGCGCTGATGCCAGGTTCTGCCACGATTTTAGGGTCTCAGAGATAGCCGGGGCATTGTCAAGATTGATCCCCAGCCGATAGCAGGGCACTTGTCGGAGGATTTCTGTCAGGGTTTTGAACTGGTGTTTGCGAAAGATTCCGGGGGCGTTGGAGAGCACGAACTGCTGATCCAGGCAAAGGCTGGCAGCCTGCATCGGTTTGAGCTTCGCCCAGCCATCGGCTGAATCCAATACCACCAAAGCTTTTGGTGTACAGGGCGCGGTGGCAAGATAGGGTGTGTGCACCTTCAGAATCGTCTTTTCTCCCAGGGTTTCGCTATCTGGCATAAAACACCTGGCGCTATCCAACAGGTGATGTCGCATGGCAAGGAATGTCGATGAGGGCAAAGCGGTGATGCCTGCAGGGGTTAACGCCAGGGGGGTCACATCATCGGCCAGGAGTTTGTGTCCGCTGCATTCGGCCAAAATGGCTGCGGCAAGCGTCGATTTTCCCGTCCCCTGAGGCGCCAGAAAAATGACACATGTGTTGTCAAGGCACAGGGCGCTTGCATGCAGCAGGATGCTGCCTCGAAGAAGCCTCAACACGGGAATGCCCACGCGCTCGCGCACATATTGGGCGCTAAGCTGTAAATGGCCGGGATTCGCGCATGCCGCCAGCACATATCCCCGGGCTGGATCGATCTGCATCTGCCAGGCATGATAACGAACGTCGACCAGTCCATTTGACAAATCCATGACAAGATCTGTCTCCTCTGGCACATCGTGCGCTTCTGTGCGATGCAGAATGCCTTCGGTTTCTCTCCAGACAGGGGCCAGCTGCTCAGCCGTGTTTTGCGTCCATGCACAGAAGGGATCGAGCCAGACCTCGTGCGACATCTAAGCCTCTTCGGCTCTGATGAGGTGTCGCGATTCGAGATCGGTGATGAGCGTTCTCAGGTCTGAGGCCAGTTTTTCGGACGAAATGCTTTGATAGCGAGTGCCTGCCGCATTCAAAATGGCTGCTTCACTCATGCCGGATCGAAGTTGTTCGAAAAACCACCTGGCCGATGCATTGAGCGCATAGTAGGCGTTGCCCGACAAGTCTAACAGGAGAAGTCCGTCGTCGAGGGTTTGTGTATCGACGCCCTCACAAAGGCGATACCTGAGCATGGTGTCCTCTAATAACCCGTGATGGAGAAGTGCATGATGTCCTTGGTGCTGCCATCGATCTCACCGCCCCAGCGCCAAAACGACGTCATGGCGCGATAGACGGTGCCATCTTTGACGATGGAGAGGCGAGGTTTTTTTTCGGGATGATATTCGCCGCCAATACCTTTCTTACAGCCCTTGACGTCTTTTGCGCTGTTGACGATCTTTCCCGGGCAGGTTGTATAGATGGCATTGTGATGGGCGTTGATGTCGATGGCTGAGCCGAAGCTGTGGTTGCTCCACAGGGTTCGAAGGCCCTGAGCATCGACGGGACCGCGCGTTCGTCCGGGGCGGTAGCCTTCGAGTTTTTCGATGTCAAATTCACCTGAGGCAACGATTTGGCGAAGTGCTTCGGTGACCTGACCGGCGTAGACGTGGCAGATGCGAATGGGAGAATGGGAGATGCCAAGGGCAGAGAGATCTATCTGTCGCTGATCTTCGCTGCAGATGGTACAGCGAGGATCATTGGGATCGCGTTCGTCATCCGTCACTTCGGCATAGGGTTTTGAAACCCTGAAGTGATTTGTAGACCGTTTGGCGCGTGTATCCCAGGCATAGGCAGTATAGGTACAGGTCACAGGCTGATCTTTGGTTTGGGCAGGTTTTGTTTGAGCCTGTCCGCAATCTGTGCCGTTTTTGTCCGGGCAATTGGCAGTGGCCAGGTGCGCCGGCGGGAAAAGAAACACAAAAAGTGCCACCCAGAGTGTCACGCATTTTTTATTCATGGTGAGCTGGCCTCCGGCGGCATGAAGTCATCGACAGTAAAGGGGATATGATCCGGGCCGGTAATCCGAACCGGACGTATGACGCGTTTGACGTTGCTGCCGCGTGGGTTATCAAGCCAGGCTTTGAAAACGTTGACTGGCTGAATGCTGTATCGATAGTCACTGTTTTGTGGTTTCGTCGCACTCGTGCGCATGACGATGGCATTGTCTGCGTAGGGCAGCGCCCGGATGTTTTGCTTAAATGATGCCGAATAGTTCCAATACTGCTCGGCGTTCGACAGATAAAGGGTCGTCACATGCGCCCCAAGTTGATGCATTGCCTGGGCGATTGACGAAAATGCCACATCTCCAAGAAGATTTGCCTGCAATGTCACCAGGCGGCCTGACTGAACCATGTCGCGAAGATAGGCGTATATGCTCGGGTCACTGAGAAAGGTCTTGGCGTCAAGGCGTCTGATTTTTGCAAAGCGATTGGTGATGCCACGATGAGAGGCACGGTGGACGGACAAAATAAAAGCCTGTTGAGGGTGCTGTGCGTAGTATTCTTTCAGCCAGGCCTGCCCCGTCTCCCGGTTGGCAAAATGCTCTCGAAAACAGGCACTGTCTTCGCATTTGTCAAAAAAGGCGAAGTACGCATAGTGAACCATGACGACCCAGGGGTCGTAGTCCACCACAAAGCCCAGGGTCGGACGCTGCCAGCCCATATAGAGGTAACTCTGGTCTGTCCCGATGCCAATGTAAGTGCCGCCTAATCCGGTAATGGCAGGTTCGAACATATAGGGGTGCTCTTCATCGCTCCACAGAAAATGCTTGTTTTCGTTCTCCGCTTTGACAGCATTGAGTTTTTCGGGGGGAAGATCCCAGCGAATACTCGCCAAAATACCTCTCTGCTCCGGGCTGAGAGGTGTATAGGCATGGATAGACGGCTGAGAAAAGCTCTCGGGCGTCTCGGGCGCGCTTTGTGCCGCTTCGTTATCCCCATCCCCGTCGATGATGCCATCATCATCGGAAGAGGGGGCAAGAGGGACATCTTTCCCGGGCAATGCCGGTTCAGCCTCTGCCAGCACAGAAGGCTTTGAGGCGCCTTCGCCTGCTTTGAGCCCGTCTTCTTTGCCGGGGTCAGCATTTTGTGCAGAACAGCCCATGGCAAGTGTAATCGCCACACCAAGACACAAACAACACAGTACAACTCTCTTCATGATATTCCGACTATTTATTGGCCATGGTAACTGAGAAAAATAAACACCCATCGACGAACCACGAACGCAAATGGACGATATAGCGGTAAGTGCCACAAGCATCCAGCAAAAACAGTGCCATATGCAGGGGCAGAACATCTTCTGCCTCTACATGCCATCCCACGCAAAAAAGGCTCCCACGATCGGGTGGAAGCCTCCTTTGAACATATTAGCTTGTCAGAGCATGTTTTAGAACACGTCAAAGCCAAGGTTGAAGAGAAGGGTGTTGGTGACTTGCCAGTTTGTCGTGACAAACGGTGCGAGTCTGGCAGTGAGCGCGTAGTCGAGGCTGGCCCAGCTGGCGAGCCTGAAGCTGAGCCTTGCAGAAATATCGGAATGGATGAGTTTAGCGCCTTTGAGGCCCTGGTCATTGTTGACAGCAAAGGGGTAATAAAGGCCGGCGCTCAGCGTCCAGTTGACGTAGTTCAGCAGTACGCCATTGAGCGCAACCTCACCCTCAATACCAACAGAGTGTGTTGTGACGAGTTTGATGACATCGTAAAATTCGTCTTTGTCGTTATCGTCAAAGGCAACGTAACCTCCGTCCGAGAACAGATGCTGTCCTGCGATACCCACCTTGATGTTTAGCGTCAGCAAATCGTTGGTGTAGGGGTTCATGAACAAACCCGCAGCTTCTGACAGCAGAATGGGCTCAAACGCGCTGGAAAGCTTGACGGACTCCTGTGCTCTGAGCTGGCGTGTCCTTTCGATCAGAGAGGCATCTTTGCCATCAAGCTTTGTGCCGGGCTTGAAAAAGCGCACGGTCGTGTCGGAGTCTGCAATGTAGTAGCTGGGCAGAATCGAAGTCTGCATGCGGACGCGAACAAAGGGCCCTAACCACTCTATCGACGGGATGCGGAAGAGCAGCAGTGAGCTGACATCAAAATTATCGACAGACTTAATCAGCGTGTCGATGTTGGGCACTTTTGTCTGCTGATGCTCAAGATCGATCTTGTTCTGCCATTCGAGGTTTTTATACACGCGATCGAGCGCAAACTTGATAAAAACGCCGAAAGTCAGCGCCGTGCCATCTGTTATACCGTTGACGTCCTTGTTGTAGTTGAGGGCCGCTGTGCCGCCAATGCGAAGCTTCGGGTACCAGCCCGTCTCACGCTGAATGCCCTGACGTACCGTCTTTTCCAGCGACTCATCCTGAACGATGGTGTTCTCAGTGGCAACGCTGATGGATCTGTCGCCCTGAGTCATTGAGTTATCCTGAGCCATCGCTGTCGGTATGATGCCAAGGGTTATGGCAAATGCACCCAAGACACAAACAAAACGCTTAAAGATCCCTTGCATCGTATTCTCCTGTTCGGAAGTGTTAACGTACTTGCAGCCTGATCGGATGAACAAATCCTCTGCTTCGTATATTGAAATATCGGCTACATGGCACATCTTCAACTTATAAACATGACAGGGGGAGATTCGCAAGGATAAAATTGTCGTTCAAACGACAATGTTCCACAAAACCTTCGCAGACGCTTTGGGGTTGAAATGGTGCCGGCGAAGGGATACATGGGCGAGAGCGCTTGTCAGCGCAATGCGCAGAACTGGCGTGCATTGTCGCTTTTTTTTGACGTCTAACCCTGCCCATCAACCCAATGTTTGAATATTTCGTCGGTCTACGTTACCTGCTCGACAGAACGCGCGTCAGCCTGTCTGTCATTTCTCTCATATCGATCCTCGGCGTTTGTCTGGGCGTCATGGCACTTGTCTCCGTGGTTTCCGTCGCCAGCGGTTTTGAGAATGCCTTCCGCGACAAAGTGCTTGGCGTCAACAGCCATCTGCTGGTCATGACTTACAAGCAGGACGATTTCAGAGAATATCGGGAGGTTCAGCGAACGCTTGAGAATTTCTCGACAGACATCGTCGAGACAGCGCCCTTTATTTTCCACGAAATGATGATTGCCATTGGGTCACAGATCTCCGGCATCCTCATCAAGGGCGTCGAACCTGAAACCATGATGGGCGTAAGCGATTTGGCAAAGTACATCATTGCGTCTGACGACGAGGCCAGAATCAGGATACTCGAAGAACTGCACTATGATGTTCAGCGCGATGCCGATATGCCGCCTGTCATCATCGGGCGTGTTCTGGCGCAGAAAATCAAAGCCAACGTCGGGGATGTGGTTCGCGTTATTTCTCCCAAACGCGGCATTGTCGGAGAGCATCGCTATGGCCCCAGCCAGATGGAGCCTACCGAGCGCCGTTTCCGTATCATCGCACTCTACGATTCCGGATTTTACGATTACGACAATCGCCTCCTGATCACCGACTATAAGGCACTCCAGGACTTCTTTAACCTTGATGATGTCGTGACGGGGGTCGAAATCCGCGTCCACGATATCAATAAAACAGGTGCCCTGCGCGATGCCGTTACCCCGCTGCTGAACAATCAGCCGGGTATCGAAAGGTTCAAGGTCATCGACTGGCAGGATCTCAACCGAAACCTCTTCACCAGCCTGCACCTGCAAAAGGTGACGCTGTCCATCATCATGATGTTCATTGTTATCGTCGCAAGCTTCAACATCGTTGGTACCCTCATTATGATGGTTCTCGACAAGCAGCGCGATATTTCGATCATGAAATCCATGGGCGCCAGCGACGGCATGATCATGCGCATGTTCATCTATCAGGGTACGTTCATCGGCGTCGTGGGCACGGTTCTGGGGCTCATCGGCGGGCTGATCGTATGCAGCCTTATCCGGCTCTACGATTTTGACCTCGATGCAACCATCTATCTCATCGGGACACTCCCCGTGGAAATTGACCCGGCAGTCTTTGGCGGGGTGGGCTTTTGCGCGCTTCTTATCAGCTTTCTGGCGACGCTCTATCCCTCCTGGTGGGCGACACAACTCTCACCCGTCGAGGGGCTGCGCTACGAATAGGGAGGAGGGGGCGTGTTTGGCATCAGTCTACCTGAACTCATCCTCGTTGCCCTGATCGGTGTCGTACTTCTTGGCCCGGAACGCATGCCGCGAGTCGCCCGGCAAATCGGGCGCTGGAGCGCCCGCATGCGAAGTGCCGCCACATCCCTCACGGAGGCCATCACCCAGGACGAAGACTTCGCAGCCGCGCGCGAAGGCTGGAATCAAGCTAAAAATTCTGTCAATCAGGCGCTTGGGCAGGTCAAACAAACCCAATCCAGCCTCGACACTGCCCTTGAGCCCCAAAAACTCGCCAAAATCGTCCAGGACGACGACATCTCCCAGCTCAGTGCCCCACCAGAAACACCGGCACCTCAAACACCGGCTTCTCCAGGCGCCGAAACACCACTTCCCGATCCGCAGCTGCCCCCCGCAGAAAAATCGTCCTCCGTGATGATGCAGCAATTGGACGCCATCTTTCGGGCAAATACCGGGCAGCGGCGCGTCAGGCTGCAAGGTGCCACCCTGCTGCCTGGCCCAATCGCGCGACAAACCACCCGAAAACGCGTCACACTCCCCAACCCGCTGCCCTCTGCCCCACATGCTGCCTCTGCCCTGCCGCCTTCAC
>WQTY01000115.1 GCA_009786045.1 Pseudomonadota bacterium
GGCAAACCTCATTTGCACCACATGCAGGTTCGCAAGCCAACGGCTTGGGTTCGCAAACGCCCTCTCGGCAAACTTCATTCGCGGCACACGCTGGTTCGCAAATCACTTCTCCCGGGGAATCAACACCATTGTTATGGCATCCCCAGCTTACAAGCGCCAGAAAAACCACCATCCACCCTACTCGACGCATCGACGTCCTCCTTCATGGCCAGATTATCCACCCAACAAGGTCGACAATATCAAGAAAACCTCCGCAAGCATCCCTCGTCCCCCCGCTCGCGATGCCATTAAAACCTCATGTAAGCCATTGGCCTACGCCAATTCAAGATGACAGAATCGGAAGCCTGAAGCAAGGCGGCAGCGTTGGCCCAGAGAAATCACCTGAAAACCATCCAGTTGAAATACACCTGAAGAAATCGAATCGAAAGGATTGCCGACAGTCTTACTATCTCATCGTATGTCGTCTAGGGAAAACTCTACTTAACACCCGCAGCATTCATGATCTTGATGGCCTGATCGTCAAGCGCGTAATCAAAAACCGTCTTCTTCTTCTTGTTCATTTTGGCCGTGTTGGCGTTGGCCTCAAGCAAGATCCTCATCGCCTCGTAATGCTTGTTTTGCGCCGCCAGGATGAGAGGCGTATTGCCCTGAGCGTCCTGCAAATTGATGTCGGCACCCGCATCAATGAGCGCCTTGAGGATCAGAACGCTCCTATGTCGTTGAACAGGCAGCGGGTGCTTATGAGCGCCTCTTTCGCGCTGGCGCCTGTTACCGCTCGCGACGGGGTATCCCCCATCGCTGCGATCCTGTTGCAGGACAGCATAGTGTACTGCTGTACGTTTTGCGCCGTCTGCCAGGTTGGGGTTAGCGCCGGAACGCAACAACAGCAAGGTGATTTCTGGCGACACATCGATTCCCTGAATGGCATTCTCAATTAACGCCGTTCGTCCGGTCAGCGCCGGGTCTGGTGCTCGTTTTTGGGTTGGTGAGCCGGAACACAGAGCATCCACTTTGGCGCCTTTGTTTAGAAAAAACCTGACGACTTCAAGATCGCCCAAACGTGCTGCCTGGCAAAGCCCTTTATTCGACTGATCCTGCGCCAGGGACTTCACAAGCCCAGCCTCGTCAATCGCCCTCAGCAGACCGAAATTCGACAAGGCTGCCTCGATAATCTTTGGATCGCTCGTGTCAATGCCTCTCGACAAAAGAAACTTCGCCAACGAGTAATCGCGAACCATCGCCAAAGAGCCGCCCTTCGCATTGACATCAACCCCTGCTGCGAGCAGTACCATGACACTCGCCGGGTCTTGGGCAGCGACCGATCGCCAGTAGGCTGCGGCGTAATGGTTTGTATTCAGTTTGTTTTTTATGAGAAATTCAATAATTTGATGCGAATCATCCAACCCATCGGCAAAAAACACGACAAGGGGTTGGTTGCGAAACTGGGGGTCTTTGTCCGAGCCAATCAAGGTCTGCGCCAACGCAAACTGCCCCCCATCAAGCGTAGCAGGAAGCGGCGGCCAACCGTATTGGTCAACCGGCGCATCACTTTTGATGCCTTGCTCGCGAAAATACACAATCGTCGCTTCGTTCGAGTTCTCCATTGCCCAGGGGAAAATGTCTCCTCCATTGATGTCGCGCAAATCTCCTCCGTGTGTGCGCAAAAACTTGAGAATTTCGACATATTCTTCACTGCTTAGAAAGTTGTTATGCGCCGCCCTTTCCATAGGGGTGATTCTCCAGTGGTCACATTTGGCCCGCACATCGACCTTTTTCTCTTCGACAAGAAATTTTACCAATTCCAGGCTTCCTCCAAAGATCGCCTGGTTAAGAAAATACTGCCAATCCAGTTCGACGCCAAGGCGCGATGCCAAATATTTAAAAACTGCCGCGTGACCGTTTTGTGCTGCGGACACCAGCACAAATGAGCGCTCTGGTGAATCTCCGAAAGCAACCTTCGCACCGTTTTCAAGCAGATATTCGACCGTTTCCATGCTTCCGCGTCCGGCAGCATATTGCAAAGGGGTAAGGCCATTGCTTACCTTGCTGTACGCATTGACATCTGCCCCCTTTTCAACGAGCATTTTGACGATATCCAAGTATCCTTGATCAGCGGCACCGTGCAAGGCGGTTTTACCCAATTCGTCAGCGGCTTTCACATCTGCGCCGTTCTCAAGCAGAAAACGCACCATCTCTGCGTGCCCGCTTCCTGCCGCAACTATCAAAAGACTAGGCTTACTGTAGTTACGGATGGGGCGGTTGGGGTCTCCTCCCTGTTGAACATAGCGCTTCACAATCTTCAGATTCCCTCCCCATGCCGCCGTAACAACTTCCTCAGGTACATCTTCAAATTCCGCCATGCCATGTCCCTCATTATTCGCCGACGCGTCCAATTCATGCGCCGCGCCGACCTCCGAAGCCGGTTTCTGACTGGGGCACGCCGTCAAGACGATCAGAATGACAGCAAGGAAAGTCGCTCGTTTGTACATTTTCATCCCCATTCAGATAAACGCCAGTTTTGTGGATGGATAGTCAATGATGAAAGAAGTGATACACACAGTCTTACCCATAGCAACTTTTTTCATACCAGACCTCACCTGTCAGCTAACGTTAATACGACGACTTTGCCCCCGCCGTGACTCGCTCTCCCCTCACCATCGACGTACACAAAATTTGAGTGGGAAGGAGAAGTGACATGCAATAATGATGCCCCCAAATGACCATCGAAGATGAAGCCCCATCTAAGCGGGGCGTTGCGGGGCGGCGTATGAGCCCCGCAGAGGGGGTAGACGCGTATTGCCGCATGCGGCAATAGCGGCGCAGGGGGCGTTGCCCCCCACCTATCTTCTGCTTGCAAAGTGGGATATGTTGCCATAGCAGTAATCTTTGCCGCTTCACCCACAGGCAATGCGCAGCATTGCAGGGGGCGTGGAGGAGCAATGCTCCCCCACAAAATAAAAATGAATGAAGGAGAAGCGATGTATCCGACGTTGATAGGCGAGGGCGCCTGGGCGCTTCCGTCGTATTTTACGATGCTCATGATAGGTTTTTTTGTAGGTGCAATGTTGTTGCGCCATGAGGCGATGTGTCGCGGCTGGTCACCGGTTCGAATCATCGACCTGTCATTTGTGCTGTTTGTGGCAGCCATCGTGGGGGCACGCGTGGCCCACGTGCTTTTTGACGGTTTTCTGATGGACTATGTGCATTTGTGCACGGATCCGGCGCAGCTCGCCAAAACTCTGCCAGGCGGCGGCATGTGTCAGACATCAGCGCAGTGCCTGTCCGCTCAGAATGCAGGCCATGACATCGGGGCAGTGTGTCAGGAGGGCGTTTGTATCCCAGAGCGAGACTGCTTCAGAGTGTTGATGTTTTGGGCCGGAGGGCTGACCTACTATGGCGGATTCATTCTGGCGCTGGTGACAGCCTGGTTTTTTGCACGCCGGATGAAGTGGCCGTTTCTTGAGCTTTCGGATATGGCGGCGCCGGCCATCGCCCTTGGGCTTGCCTTCGGTCGCCTGGGGTGTTTTTTGGCGAGCTGTTGTTTCGGGAAACTCACAAACATGCCCTGGGGTGTGCATTTTCCAGTGCATTCCGATGCCTGGAAACATCATCGGGAGCATTTCTACGAGGCACTGCAGGCACAGCATGCACATACGGGAGAGTGGATGTCGCTGGCTGTCCATCCAACGCAGCTCTATGAGTTATTTGGCGCCCTGGCAATATTTGCCTTTTTGTGGTTTTACCGGCGCAAACGCCTGGCCTATCCGGGACAGAGCATCGCTTTCCTGCTTATCGCCTATGGCATATTGCGTTTTATCATTGAGTTTTTCCGCGACGACGAGCGCGGCGGCTACATTCTCTCGACCTCACAGTGGATCAGCCTGCCGCTGATCATCCTGGGGGTGGTCATTGCCTGGCCTAAACGCAAGATGACCCAGGCGCCTTCAGGCTGCGAGGCGAAAAAAAGTATTGACAACTGACAGCCGTTGGAGTTACCCATAGTTTACCCCCTGCGATAATCAAATATGGTTATCGCAGCCCCTGCGGCATGTAACTTCCCCCGGTTCGTGCCGCTTTTTTAATTTTTTGCGGTTCTTTCACACAAAAACCCAGCATCCGGGCTGGGCTTTTGATGGTGTTTTTTACAGCCGTCCGAAAGCAAAGCAGGTTTACTTAAAGCAGAGGGGACCAACGTAGCCGTATTTATCCCCGGCCTTAACATATCGCCAGTTATTCGCCGAAATGACACGAGATTTTGGCTGTGGGATGCTCATGCCTTTTTGGGCATCGGCAAAGTGGGCACCGGGACCAAGTTTTGGGCTGTGCCCTTTTTTATTCCAGACACCGCCAAGCTCAAGAACCCAGTCTTCGTCGGTTGCAGCAAGGATCTGGATGGTCTGGCCTGTTTTGAGTTCAGTAATGTTGGCAAACCGGGTGGCCGGGCCTTCACGCATCACGCAGGAGCGTTTAAGCTTGAGATCCTGATGCGGTTGATTGGCGACATAGACATTGTCATTCTGCCCATATCGCCGTGCCGCAGTTGGCTGGCTATTGTGAGTTGCAGGTTTTGTGTTGGCCTGCGGCGCTCGCGCCATCACCGCCTGGGCTTCGACATCTGCCTCCCCGCCGTTAAAAATATCGAGTTCCGGGATGGAGAAGTCGTCGTCATCGAAGGCAAATTCGACGAGATCCTGCGTCGAAGGCGGAGCGAGAGCAATAATCTCGAAGTCTTCATTGGTGCCAGCCATGGGCTGCGCAGCCATTTGTGTTGCCCCGGATTCGTCTTTGCCGCCACTCAGGGCTAATATCAGGATCAAAGCCAGGACTGCCGCCGCAGTAACGCCAATGGCCAGATACTTTCTGCGTCGTTCGACGCTCTCGCCTGGCATGGCGGCATTCTGCGCCCGGCGCCTGCTGCCTGCGGCTGCACTCTGGGGACGTTTTTTCTGCACGAAGTCGCAGGCACGGCCGACGGCCGTGTGAAGTGTCGACTTGATCGAGTCGAGAACCAGACGAAAACCTCCGCTTGGAACGCGGGCAAAGCTGCCAGAGGGAATCGGGAGCGCTCCAGATTCGTCGTTGATAAAAAAACTATCATCCAGACCAGCGCTGGAAGAATTGCCAGGCATATCCATGTCGACGTCAAGCGAATGGAATGCCTCAGAGGGCTCGTGGGCGTCGACATCTTCCTCGTCGAGCTGCGGAAACTCTTCATGAATGCGCGCATTGCTGGGAGCACTCAGCTTAAATAGCAGAGCCTCAAGTTCTTTGCTTTGGCGCTGAGATGAGGGCGATTGTGCTGGCATGGCTTGGCCTCCTTGGCTTGCTGGGGATGCGTTCGAGCGAGAAACGCCTGCATGCGTTTCGCTAAGACTGGCGAGTTTCATTTTTCCGCCCTGCGCCTGGCGAGCCTGCGGGAGAGCGTTCTGAGAAAAGGACGAACGCGACCGAAGACGCATCACACCAGACGGCGCACGCATCACACGCGAGGATGGCGCTTTCTCCTCTGCCGGGTGAAGCACACCTCCGCAGTTAATACAAAACCTGGCGCCTCTGGCCTTCACTTCGATGCCACAATGTGTGCACTGCATATCGCTTCCCATCCTTGGTCAATCCCGTTGCGCATGAATTTCTCCCCCCGCGAAGGAACATCTTGCATGACTCTCGGCAATGCGCAAAGAATCGAGGTTTGGGGGATGTCTTCGCGCCATCCCAGATGCAGGGACAGCGAATTGGAAGGCGAAGCCTGTGTGTGACAGACATGATGAAGGCTGAATCGGCTTTACAACTGTTCCTATTTATTGTTAAGGGCGCGGATATCCCGTAAGATTTGGATGGCGATGATGATTGCCCATACGGAATGCAGGCTATTTTCGAGGACTTTATGGACGTGCGAGCAGGAAAACAAAATCACGCCAGGCACAGCAGTTGCCGGTGTGTGGTATTGTGCGCGTCCCTGGTGGTGGCAGGCCTTTTGTCAAGCGCCTGCCGTGATTGTTCGCCAAGCCCTTGTCCGCCATGCCGTTCACATCATGCATGCCAGGAGAGCGAAAAGGAGATTTCGCTCAGCCAGCTCAGCCCTGAGGCACTCACGAAACTGCGGGCAGAAGCGGCAAAGGAAATCACCGATTCGATGCGTGCACGTCTTCGACAGGAGATCGCCGCAGAACTGGAAGCCAGTTTGCGCCACCCGTCCACAGAAGGTCACGCTTCAAAGGGCCCGGGATTGTCTCACGATTCCGAAACGGCGTCCGACCACTACCATCGCCCCATGCTCCCGCCCACACAGGAAATCGAACGGGATGGATACGACATGAAGGTGCTGCGGCAATCGTTTTCAACAGAAATCAACCGTCGCCTGCCTGTCAACGAAGGGGATGTGTTCAGCGTCAGGGATGCCGCCGTATTTTGCTTCGCCGAGATCGCCTATCCTCACGAAGACGGACGTTCGATTACATTCAAGTTCACACATTCGACTGGGCTGTCACAATCCTTTACGCTGCCTGTCAGTCAGAGCCCTGCATGGCGAACCTGGTCAAAACTCAACCTCACCCGGTCTATGACCGGGCATTGGCTCTGCGAAATATTCAACGAAGAGGGCGCACTCCTGGCCAGCAAACCTTTTATCGTCGTAGACTGAATGGATCCTGCACACGAGCGTTGCCCTGTCTGCCGCAGAGCGGGGCGTTGCGGGGCCGGCGACTGAGGCCCCGCTTTGGGGGTAGCCGCGTATCGCGCTCGCCTCGCAGTCGCCCAAATGGGCATCTTCGTCGTCAGCGGCGTCGTTGTGGTCGGTCACGTAC
>WQTY01000116.1 GCA_009786045.1 Pseudomonadota bacterium
TTGCCGCCAACAGACTCGAAACCATCAATCGATAATTGGGGGAACCTCGGGGGAGCATTGCTCCCCCGAACCCCCTGCGATACTGCGTATCGCTTGTGTGTAAAGTGGCAGAGTGTATTGTTTGTGGCCATACTCCCTGCGCTGCAAGCGGAGGATAAACAGTTTACCTTGCATATGCTTGCGCAAGGAGAATGCAGCGACTTAAGCTGAAAATGCTCTAAACTTTTGCAGTTGGGTTGATACGAGGTTTCGCCACTTCACCCAGAGGCAATGCCGTAAGGCATTGCAGGGGGTGTGGGGGAGCAATGCTCCCCCACAAATAAAAAATAATAAAAGGCCCGGCGTATCTGCTTGCAGATAGCCGGGCCCGGCCGCGTATTGTCCGCCTGGGGCGGGCAATAGCGGGCGCCCGGAACAGCAGTGGTGCAATTATTTGAGGAAAGCTTCCGGGATGAGGAGGCAGTTTTGGTTGGCGTATTCGGTGATGCGGCGTGAGATTTCGCGGATTTCGTTGTTAACGGCGAGGCTTGGCTGTGTCGAGGGCAGTACGATGAGGTCGGCGCCGATGGTTTCGGCGACGCTCAGCACGCCCGCTGTTGGCGTCATGATGGGGGTGTGGTGTTTGAAGGAGAGGTTTTGTGCGTGGGACTCGAAGACGAAGGGTACGTTCAGCGATTGGACGGCTTGTTTGGCACGGTGTGTGACGCGTTCCAGTGCCAGGCGAGTCTGCCGTTCGGAGACGGAAAACCCCTGATAGTCGCCTGCCCGGTCACAGGCCTGAAGGTCGACAATGGGCGTGACAATTTCGACATCCGCCTCTGTGTAGCACATGGCAAAGGATACTGCCCAGGCCAGGAGCTGTGCGGACAGGGATGGGTCCAGGAAAGCGACGAGAATTTTTTTGTGTTTACCGCGATGTGTTGGATCTTTGACGAGGTAGAGCGGAATGCGTGTGTAGGCCACAAACGTTGCTGCCATGCTGCCGATGATTCCGGTCGTGTGTGGCTTTGTCCCGTAGGCGCCGCTGAACATAAGATCTGCGTTGGCTTCGGATGCTGTGTGCAGAATGGATTTGGCCATGGAGTCTCGGGAAAAGTCCACCTTCAGTTTTACCTTTTCGGCTTCTTCGCCCAGGGCGGTTTGTAAATACTTTGTGCCGAGTGATTCGACGCTTTCGCGGATTTCGCGTTGTATTTCGACTTCATCAGAGCCAAGGGCTGCATAGGGAAACAGTATGCCGCGCATGGAAGCCGGGAGCTTCTCAAGCGCGTGGAAGCACGTTAGCGTTGAGCTGGTTGTACTGGAAAGGACTTGGGCCAGCAGAAGTGCCTGCGTGGAGTATGGCAGAAAGTCTGAGGCTACGAACAGGTTTTGGAGATGATAGAAATAGGGCTTCTGATTGTCAGTCATAGATGGTAGCTCAGGTTGCAATGTGGCGCTGGTGCTGATTCAGCGGGTGATGTTGTCGATGCGATAGGGCTCTTCTTCGCCTGGGCGATAGTGCTCGACGGTGTCGAATGTGCCGTCGCCGTTTGTATCGCGCCGGACTTCTATGCGATGGCCCTGGCTGTCGAAAATCTGCTGCCCGTAGCGGTACCCTTTGAAGTCGGGTGAATAGTCTTTCAGGACAACGCGTCCGTCCTGATAGGTGATGATGAGATCGCAAATGCCATCGAAGTCGAGGTCGATTTCATCCCGGACATGCTGCGAGTTCTCGTGGAACTCTATCATGTCGATGATACCATCGAAATTAATGTCTCTGAGCACATAGCGCAGCTGGCCCTCTTTTGTGGAATAGCGCCACTGATCAGGGATGCCGTCCTGATTGATATCCAGCGTTTCGACCACAAGGCCGGACAGATCGAGCTTATGCGTTTGGAGCTTTCTGCTTTCGGTGGGACTTTCGGGAGACAGTTTTGAGCTTTCTTTGCTGCACGCGCACAGCATCAGGGCAATGAGAAGGCAGGCGAGGGCCCAAAGGCGGCAGGCAACTGGGCTTGGGCAGGGTTTTGTGTTCATCGGGAACCCTTTCATGGTACGGGACACTGGTGCTGGGCTTATTCTTCGATCTGCCAGAGCATCACCTTGCCACTGTTATCGGCGGAAGCCATGAGGCCGTTGTCAGAGACGTTAAGGCTGCGTATGGCGCTGGCGTGATCATGATGGATGGTATCGGGAGAGGCGGTGATGTCTTTGGCATCAGGGTTCAGGCTGAGACTGACGATGGTGCCATCCTCAAGACCCAGGAAGAGCCGTTCACCCCCGGGACTGATGCAGGTGGCGGAGGCGCGTGCCGGGGCAGTATAGAGGCTGGCAAGGGGTGATTCCTTGCCTGTGCGCCAGACCAGTACATTGCCAGCCGCATCTGTCGACAGAAAGTGCGATTCTGAGGCAAAATCCAGCCCAACGATTTCTTCTTCATGGCCTAAATATTTGTGCAGCATGGCACCATTGGTATCGTTCCATGAGCGGATGGTCTTGTCCTTGGAGGCTGAAAACAGAACACCTGTGTTTGGCTGGAAACGCACGCAAGTCACTGGCCCGGTGTGCCAGTTAAAGGATCGAATCGGCTCGCCGCCTATCCATAGCTTGACGATGGCATCCTGCCCGCCGGTTGCCATGCGCTTGCCTTTGGCACAGGCAAGCGAAAGCACCGTCATGCTGTGGCTGCGCGTGGAGGGTTTAAAATTTTGGGCGCCAAGGGTGCGGGCATCGGTTGGGCAAAAAATCCCTGCGATGTCGCGGAGAAATTGCCCTGTTTGAACATCCCAGACCCGCAGGCTCTTATCCTTTCCGGTTGAGATGAGGTGCCCGGTGTCCGGGTCGAAGGTCAGTGCGTAGACGAAGCCAACATGCTGTTTGAGTTTGCGCACGATATCGCCGCTGGTGAGGTCGATAATATGGATGATTCCCTCTCGGTCGCCCGCCGCACATATATTTGCCCCGGTATGCATTGCAACGGCAAGAATCTTGGTACTGGGTGTTTGGATGTCGTGCAGTTTAATGAGTTTTGACATGCTATCTCCTCGTTGCCAGATACAACGATACAAGGTACTCGTTCATGACAACGACAGCCTATATCAAATTTTACCCCCGCTTGTCAGCGCTTAGTTGCGTGTTTGTTCAACCTGGCGCAATCGTCGTGAGGGACAAGGCACAATGAGTGAACAGGCTGCGGCCATCCATCGGGAAAACAGACCGCACGCTTGTCTGTCAGATGTCCTCAAGCACGGAGCATGCCATACGAATGGTTCATATTGGATTGGCTGTTACACATGCACTGTACGCGTGCGGGCTTTGTAGGCTTCGTGCTCCATTTCTGCCTGCGTGTGCATGGCCACGGTGCGGAACTGAACCTCAACGCGCTGTCCTTCGAACAGTGTCACGGCGTGAATGCCGCGATAGCCGGATGGTTTTGGGTTTTCGATGTAGTTTTTCAGTGTGCCGGGAACGATGGTATAGGTTGAACTGAGACACTGCAGACTGCGATAGACATCAAGCTCGTTGGAGACGACAACGCGCATGCCGTAGAGATCATTGAGACCTGAAACGCGGGTGTGGCGACGCCTGGCTTTCTCTTCGGCCGAAGATGCCGATTTGACACGGTGATAGATCTGGGCGCCCTGTATGTCATTTTTCCTGAGGTCCTGGGAAAATCTCTGAGCCTGTCCGCTGAGCCAGTCTACACGCTGCGACTGGCGCCTGGTATAGCGCGGGGCCTCTGTTTCTCCTTCCGGATCGATGCTCAGCGACCTGCGCTCTTCCAATAGCGCAATTCCCTCAAGCAGGCTGAGGATGAGCACGGATACCAAGAGCACAAAAAAGGCCGCCTGGCGCTGAATGACTGCGAAATGAAGACGGGCTTTTTTTCGGGTACTCATGAGTCTCTCCAGACAAATCACGCAAGTCAATTCATCGAGTTCACCCCAAACTAACACTCAAGGCGAATCATTCATTCCGACACCATCGCGACACCATGCATAGATATGCAAAATACGATCCCCGCTTCACGCGCCATGCAGGTTTCTGCCAACAGGCCGTCTCAACCCGATCGATTGGGGCCTGGCTTGAAAGTGTGCACGGACGAAAAAATGTCAAAATAAATAATAAGTGACAGACGTCGGTATTCCACGTACTCTTAAAATACCCTGTCTATGGCACTCTGCTCTTCTGGAATAAACCCAGGGACTATAGGCAATAAAAATACGCGCTGCAGGTACGCCTGCATCACACACTGGACATCTTAAAGGATTAAGGCTTGCCCAATGTTGCACGATTTTTCTATTATCGCGGTTCTGGCCTTCGGATCTACGGGCGCTGAGTCACACTTAGACCAGTTTCCTCTCATTAAGGATCTTGGGCTTATCCTGATTGCTGCGGGTATCGCTTCGATCCTGTGCCGGTATATACGGCTGCCCATTTTGGTGGGTTACCTGGTGGCAGGCCTTCTGATTGGGCCACATATTGGTTTTTTTCCTACCGTTCTGGATGTAGACAGCATCCACACCTGGGCAGAGATAGGCGTCATCTTTTTGCTGTTTGCCCTGGGATTGGAGTTTAACTTCAAGAGTTTGCTGCGTGTTGGAAGGACAGGGGTGATTACCTCTGCCTGTGTGGTGACGGCAACCATAACGGCCACCTATTTTGTGGGACGTCTCCTCGACTGGAGCTTTGCCCAGAGTGTTTTTATCGGCGGTTTACTTTCTGTCTCCTCGACGATGATTGTCGTTAAGGTATTCGAGGAGCTCGACCTGAAAGGGAAGCCGTTTACGCACATCGTCTACGGCGTAGAGATTGTCGAGGATATGGTCGGCATTGTCATGATGGTCGTTTTGCCGATGGTGGCGCTGAGCCAGAGCGAGATGTTGGCCGAAGAATCGCTGACAAGAAGAATCTCGACATCGACCATGCTGGTGGCCTTCTTTACGGTCATATGGTTTGTAGGCGGCATCTTCATCATCCCCACGCTCCTGCGTAAGCTCAAACCAAAGCTTAACGACGAAGTTCAGCTCATTCTCGGCCTTGCACTGTGCCTTGGCATGGTTTTGCTGGCGGACTATTCCGGGATGTCGGTAGCGCTGGGCGCTTTTGCAATTGGATCCATTCTTGGGGCGACCACCGAAGCACATCATTTCGAAACTATCCTGACACCTGTCAAGAACCTCTTTGGCGCCATCTTCTTCGTTGCAGTTGGGATGATGGCCGACTGGAGGGTTGTGGTTGAGCACTGGGATATTGTTCTCCTCGCCCTGCTCATCGTCAACATCCTTAAGCCCATCGCCGGCACGATTGGTGTCTTGCTGTCGGGCAAGAGCGTTCAGCAATCTTTTCATGCCGGATTTGCTTTCGGGCATATTGGTGAGTTTTCGTTTATCATCGTGCTCGTTGGTCTTAGCAAAGGGGTCATTGATGCGTATATCTTTCCCATCGTGATTACGGTGAGCATGATTACCACTGTGACGACGCCCTATGTTTTGAAATCCGCAGACTTTTTCATAGACCACGTTGGGCGGTATCTGCCCAAAAGGCTTCAGCACCGCATTGAGAGCGATTATCAGTCGGTGGAAACCAAAAAGATAAGCCGGCGCGCAGTTTTGCTGAAATATTTTATGCTTCAGACGCTTATCGTATCGATCATTCTGCTGGCCGTCATCTACCTTGTGGGCGGTTTCCTCGAAGCGCACTGTGCTGCGCTCATTGGCAAGTACTGGCAGGGGGAGAATCTGGGACTGATTTGCAAGTCTGTTTTCCTTGGTCTCATGCTGCTGGCAATGCTGCCTTTCCTCAGTGCACTCGTGCTACGGCGGCAAAGGATGCAGCGTTCGCTCTTTATGCTCCTTATCAAGGGCGGCAGCCGGGGCTTCGTGTTTGCGTTGCAGGGGGTTCGAATTGCCATCACCATTGGTTTTGTGATCTTTTCTCTGTATGTGATGTCGCCCTTCGATTGGTATATCAACCTGCCCATCGCTGCCGTGGTTGTCTTCACCGCATGCAGATTCGAGGTGCTCTTCAGCAGCTATGTTCGTCTTGAGCGCCAGTTCCTGTTTAACTACAACGAGGTTGAACTTCACGAGCAGCGATCTTCCGAAAAAACAGATGTGAATATGACAAAAATCAACGAAGGCGGCTGGCTGCCCGAGGGTTTGTCTGTCGCCGAATATCGCATTGATGAGAGTTCTCCCTTCATTGACAAATCCCTCATTGAGCTGAATTTGCGTGCAAAGCTCGGGCTTTTTGTCGTCCTCATTGAGCACGAACATGATGTGACGAATATTCCGGCTGGCAACACGCTGTTGGTGTTAGATGACATCGTTTACATTGTGGGCAAGGCCGATGCACTCAAAGTACTTACGCGTGAGCCGTACAACATTTCCGAAAAACTGCTGCACATCCAGCCGATGCGTCGCTTTGCGCGTGAGCTGAAGGAACGGCGCACTGAGGCAGGAAGACTCCGTTGCATTGTCATTCCCATTCACGCCGATTCTGGCCTGGCGAATGTCTCCCTGCGGGAAAGCGGCATTAGTGAGCGAAACAAGTGCCTCGTCATTGGCATTGAGGTCGCAGGCCGCGTCGAGATGAATCCTTCTCCGGATACGACGTTCGAGCCCGGGACACGCATATGGGTCGTGGGTGAAAAACAGGCCCTGACGGCACTCCTGGCCGAAAATCTCTGATGGGGGCCGTCGCCCCCTGCGCCGCTATCGCACTCGCTTTATCACTGACGGCAGGGTCGCGGCGTCGAAATGGTGCAGATTCCAGGAAGCAAGGAGGCGTGGAAGGGAGCGTACTTCGTACGTGACC
>WQTY01000117.1 GCA_009786045.1 Pseudomonadota bacterium
TGGTTGCGCGGACGCGCGCGACACACAAAATAAATCGACACAGCGGTGACCGGAAAAAAACCGACCCCCCAGTGCCATATAGCGACCATGGTTGCGCGGACGCGCGACTAGCGCGCCCCTACAGGTTTTTCTGACGATGTCGTTTTTTCGCTGTATAGGGCACGTATCATTGACTATGCCGCAATATTGCGGTATAAATCTGTTCGTGAGACAGAGAGGGAGTACGCAATGCCCAAGAGATACACAGCAAAGGACTTAATCAGAATGGTAGAAAAAGAAGGATGGACACTTGTTAGAGCTAAAGGCAGTCATCAGATATTCGAACACTCTGAGAAGCAGGGAGTGATCGTCATTCCCAATCACAAGGGCACATTACCTGTTGGAACAGCGAATAGCATATTAAAACAAGCTGGTGTTTGCGACGATTGAGAAAAGAAATCGTTTTTTGTCAGCAAGGGGCTGGTGACACCTGGAGGGTGGGTACATGAGCGACTCGGAAAGAGCGCGGAGAGCCGAAAAGGACAGATAGCACCCGGAGGGCGGGCACATGAGATATATCGCACTTTTTGAAACGGACAAAGAAGCCGATAACGTCGGCGTTGTGTTTCCTGATTTACCCGGATGTTTCTCCGCAGGTAAAGATTATGACGACGCAATGCGCAATGCACATGTCGCGGTTGCGCTATATTTAGAGGACAAGCGTGATTTGCCTGTAGCAAGGAGTTTAGAGCAAATTAAGCTCGAATGGGAAGAATGGAAGACATGGGAAGACAACTACAGTTTTGTCGTGGGTTTAGTTTCTGCGTTTCCAGTTTCAAAACCGAAGAAGTATACAGTTTACATGGATTCTTCGCTTATGGCTAAAATCGACGCCGTGACAAAAAACAGATCTGAATTCCTCACCATAGCCGCTGAACGTATGCTTAACGGAACTTAGCTGTCAAATCTTCTGCTTTTTCTCTAACAAGGAAGTCTTGCCATGATGTATCCATACATGACACTGGTCGATGATACTGAGATCGTTCATTCTCACCTAAAAGATGACAACGGCGTTAAGACGGTTCTCGTCCACTTTGAGCGACCAAAGTATGGTGGTTTCGACTCTGCACGCATAAGCTTGCCATCCTATACGTGAGTGATGTGTGATGGCTTTACCGACGAGGAAATCGAAAAATTTGAAGCGTTTGCGGCACGACATGCACACAACCTGTTTTATTATGCAGAGATTGGAGGGATTCCGATTGCCAAAACTGTTTAAGATAGGCCCATATCGGTTTGCAAGCTTCGTCAAGCGTTTGAGCCTTTGTTGAAGAAGATAGGGAAGTTATAATGAACATAGTTGAGGTAAGCGTATGAGTCGTCCAAGAGCAGTTAATGTCGTTCCACAGGCAGATTATTGCTTGCTCATAACGTTCGACAATGCAGAGCAAAGATTATTCGATGTTAAGCCCTATTTTGACTTTAAGCCATTTGCAGAGCTTAAAAATTTGGCATTGTTTAATACGGTTAAACTGGGTGGCTTAAGTATCGAGTGGGTTCACGGCCAGGATATTTGTCCTGATGAACTCTACTATAGCAGTTTACCATATCCCAAAGCGTCGAATGACAGCAAATGATAACTTCTCTGCATGCCATGCAGGGTATGTGGCCAAAACGATGCATTTCGCCCTCTACCCACAGGCAATGCCGCAGGCATTGCAGGGGGTGTGGGGGAGCAAGCTCCCCCACAAAAAAACAACTACGAGGTTCTCCTTGAAAAAACTCCATCTCATTTCCCTCGGGTGTTCCAAAACGCGCGTTGACAGCGAAGTCATGCTTGGGCTTTTGCAACGGCACGGCTGGACACTGACACCGGATCCGGCGTCGGCCGATGCCATTCTGGTCAACACCTGTGCCTTTCTCCAGTCATCGATCGAGGAGTCCATTGATGTCATCCTGGAGTGTGCCGCCGAAAAAAAACGCGGCCGGCGCACCGGCCGGCGCAAACGCCTCGTCGTAGCAGGCTGCCTCACCTCGCGATTCCAGAACGAAATGGAAGATCTCAAAGCTTCATTGCCGGAGGTCGATGCCTTCCTGACAACGCACCAGCTGCCGGACATCCTGCGCGCCATTGAGCAGATACCGCCCAACCCCGACGAGGATTATTTCCTGGCACGGCAGCTGGCGGCGCCACAGTCCTATGCCTATCTCAAGATTTCCGAAGGCTGCAACCGCCGATGCAGTTTCTGCACGATCCCCCTCATTCGCGGCCGCCAAATATCGCGCCCAATCCCAAGTCTCGTTCAGGAAGCACAAAACCTTGCCGAGGGCGGCGTCCGCGAGCTCGTCCTCGTGGCCCAGGAACTCACGGGCTATGGCACTGACATCAGTCTCAAAGATGGTCTCCTGCACCTCCTCGACGCCCTCGAAAACATCCATGGCATTGCCTGGATTCGCCTTCTCTACGCCTACCCCTGGAACTTCCCACCCACCCTTATCCAACGGCTGGGCCAGGGCAAGATCCTTCCTTACGTCGATATTCCTTTACAGCACATCTCCCAGCATATTCTCGACGACATGCGACGAAGCGTCACCCAGGACACCCAGGACAAACTCCTGAGGCAGCTGCGAGAAGTTCCCGGCATGACGCTGCGCACCTCCCTCATCGCCGGCTACCCAGGCGAAACCGAAAAAGACGTCCAAACCCTCATCGACTGGCTCGAAGATATCCAATTCGACCGCCTTGGCGTCTTCGAGTTCTCCCCCGAACCAGGCACGCTCGCCGGCGACAGGCCAGATCAATGCCCCCCCGAGGTGCGCCGCGAACGACGCGACCGCATCATGGCCGCCCAACAAGCTATCCATGCGCGCAAAATGGCTCAAAAACTTGGAGAAACGCTCGAAATTCTCGTTGACGGCCCCAGCCCGGAACATCCCCTCGTCCTCGAAGGGCGCTACCACGGACAGGCACCAGAAGTCGACGGACAAGTCTACCTCTCCTACGAATACAGCGACCAGGAACCCGCCAAAATCGGCGACTTCGTCAAAGTCAAAATCGTCGACACCACCGACTACGACCTCCTGGGCGACGTCATCGACGAAGAGTAGTTTTTTTTATTTTTTCGTGGGGGAGCATTGCTCCCCCACACCCCCTGCAATGCTGCGCATTGCTTGTGGGTAGAGTGGCAAAATGTGTCGTTTTTGGCTTGGTACCCAACAAGGCAAACAGGAAATTTAAGATGTCCTTCAAAACTGCTGCACGCAACGTTCCCATAGGGGCCAACTTAATTTTAAGTATTTCAGTTCAGTTGTCTATTGTCCATATAGAGCATGGTTGCTGATTTCATGAGCGCCGGAGGTGCGATAACGTGAATAACCGCCGGTGGAGTGAGCAGAGCGAACAGAACCGGCGGATTAGGCTCCTCCCTATAACCAGCCCCAGCGGGGCTGAACAAAAAACACGAAAGACTTATACCCAAATAGTCTTTCGCATAGAACGCAATGATTTAGTTCGACAACAAATTGGGGGCTATGCACAACGCCCCCTGGCAATGAATATCGGCAAGAAGCAAATATTGAATGACTAAAATAAACAACCTGTGATCAGCGCTTCTCCCTAAAAGAGGTATAAAATCATGCCCGAATACCGAAATCCCACCCCCACTGCCGACATCCTCATCGTACGAGACAATAGCGTTGTGCTCGTCAAACGCAGGAACCCACCCCATGGCTGGGCCATTCCCGGCGGTTTTGTCGACGAGGGCGAATGTGTCGAAGCCGCCGCCATCCGCGAAGCCAAAGAAGAAACTGGCCTGGATGTCGTGCTTGAAGAACTCTTCGATGTCTACTCGGATCCCGCTCGCGACGCGCGGCTGCATACCCTCTCAGTCATCTTCATTGCCCATGCCAAGGGCGATCCCCTGGGTGCCGACGATGCCGAAGAAGCTCGATACTTCGACCTCAATGCCCTCCCCGAACCTCTCTGCTTCGACCACGCAACGATCCTCGACGACTACAAACACTACGCCGCCACAGGAAAACGCCGCCAAATAGCCCGCTTTAATCAAATGTTGTAGTTTGTTTTTGTGGGGGAGCTGCTCCCCCTTTAGGGGGACGCCAGCGAAGCTGCTAGGGGGTTCCCACACCCCATGCGTGCCTCCCCTCCAGGGGAGGTGGCGGCGAAGCCGACGGAGGGGTGCACGCATTGCTTGTGGGTGGAAGTGGCAAAATGCACTGTTTGTGGCTTACTACCCAACAATGCGAACGGAAGATGAGATCCGCTGTTTAAAATGCCCTCAATACCGATGACCACCGCTGGTGCCAATGACCCCGACACGGATGTCGGGGCGCCTCGGAGCGACGACATGGATGTCGTCTCGACGAGGCAAAGCGCGCGGGGGGCTCGCCAAGGGGGGCGTTCGCGCACACAACGCCCCCCTGGCATGTGTATCGATAGAAAGAAAAAAACTAATGATTAAAACAAAAGTCTATAAAGATGGCACACATCTCTATTTGGGACGGATCATATCAAAATAGCGCTCGACATATTGGCGATAGCCCTGCGGCACCTGTTCCTGCTCCAGGACGTCTTCGGCAGCCCGCTCGTAGGTTTGGAACACCTCCCTGTATGACTCCGTCACAAACCCACTCTGACTTGCCTCCCGAATGACCTCACTCGTGGTAGGTGCAGCGCCCTGCATGCCCTCCAGGCGCTCATCCCTGGTGCGAACATCCAGCTCTGTCGCCGGGCCCTCGCTTGGGTCGTGCCCACCCTGATGTCCCATTGCTCCCTGCCCCATGTGCGTATCCCCCCCCTGCTGTCCCTCGGCCTGGCCAGACTGTTTCCCAGACTGCTGATCTTGCGAACCCTGTTGTTCCTGGCCGCCTTGTTGGCCACTTTGCTGAGATTGGCTGGACTGATCACCCTGCTGATCCTGCTTTTCTTGTGACCCCTGCTGTTCCTGACCAGACTGATCCTGGCTCTGCGCTTGTGAACCCTGTTGTTCCTGACCGGGCTTGCCTCCCTGCTGGTCTTGATTCTGCTCCTGGCCACTTTGCTGTTCCTGACCGGGTTTGCCATCTTGCTTTTGCCCCTGTTCAGAGTCTGGTGTGGGCTGAGGTGATTCTTTCTTCTGCCCACCCTTGGCGCGCTCAAGGAAATCCTCCATATTCTCGGAGCGTTCCTTCGACTTTTCGTTGTCTTTATCCCCCCCTTTGTGCTCCTCGGCGTCACGTCGCATTTTGTCGGTCAAATCGCGCATGGCCTCTTGAGCATCCTGTTTTGCGCGATCTCTGGCCTCTTCGCGAAGCGCCTCCTCGGCCCCCATCTGTTTGTCATCAGTGCCCATCTGCTCGCTGCCTTCGGCGGGCGTCCCGGACGGTTTCTGCGCATCAGTGTCTGACGGCTGGCCAGAGGGCTCCTGTGCATTGGCGTCCGGTCGTTCCTGAAGTTGTCCCTGTTCATCCCCCCCCGGAACCTCCTGCGTTGACCCGGACTGCGCCTGAGCATTCGGATCCTGAGCCTTCGGAGTAATGTCTTTGGCGGTCTTTTCAAGGCCCTTTTGAATCCTGTCCAGCGCCTGAGCAGTTTTATCGGCAGACTTCTGCGCTTCCGCGCGCTGACGATCCGCCTCAAACCGCTTGGAGGCCTCATCAAAAGCCCGCTTTTCTTCGTCCGTCAGTTTGTTTGTCTTCTCAAATTGTTCCTTAAGCCGATCGACGAGATCCTGATTCTTCTTTATGGCCGCCTTAAGCTCAGGATCGGTCATATCGAGCTTTTTGGCCAGGTCGGCAAACATCTTGGCAAGCTTTTCGAGCTTTTTCTGATCTTTGGGAGCAAGGCTGTCGAGGAGGGATTTGAGAATGTCGGCAGCTTTGTCGTAGTTACTCTCCTCAAGGGCCTGGGCAAGCTCGCGCGTGTCCGGATCCTCCTTCATCTGGGTAAATTCCTGAACGGCATTCCTGATGATCTCATCGAGCTTCTGCTGCTCCTCGCGTGGAGCAGGTGCGCTTTTGTCGAGCATGGCTTCGAGTGCCGCCAACCGCGCCTCAAATTCCTCGGCCGAGAGTTTGCCCTGAGCTTCGTCGGCAAGGATTTCGGCCAACATGTCGGCTGCTTGTTTGAGGTCTGGATCATCAAGGGTCTGGGCAAGCGCCTGAAGACCCCGTGCCTGCTCCTCGCGCAGCGCAAGGCTGACCTCATCGAGATTCGATTTGGCTGCCACCGGTTCGATGACATCGGGGGGAAGCGACGATATCTTCTTATCCACCCCGTATTTGTCGATTAAGTGCAGCCCCGCTGCCGATGCCACAAGAAGCAGCGCCCCCCACCCCACATAAGCCCAATGGCCAGGCTTTTCGATGGGAAACGTCCGGCGCCCGAAATCGCGCTCTCTCGTGTCATCCAGGCGACTGGCAGTATCTTTCAGATGTGCCTGCATCCATGGCGTCGGTTCTTTCCGATTTAAAAAATCCCAGGCAGACGACAGGCGTTCATCCAGCCCATTCGCCAAATCGATGGCCTTGACGATCTCAATGGCCGGCAACTTCCAGGGCCAGGCGGCGATCCCCCCCGCCACCCAGGGCAAAGCCACCAGACACCAGCACCAAACACACCCCACCCCCAAAAAACCGTGAATCAAAACAAGAACAGCCCCAACCCCAAGCGACACCGACAGCAGCCTGGTCGACCAGCGCACCAGACGACGCGCCCACAGCCGCCGCCTCGCCCGCCGAATCATCCGTCCCAGCTGCTTGTCTAAGGTCATCTTCGCCCCCTGTTAGCGCATTTTTTC
>WQTY01000118.1 GCA_009786045.1 Pseudomonadota bacterium
GCCAGATTGGTTGCACGACAGCAGCCCCGTGCTATGTCTGCAACGATGGCTGGGGCGGCTGCAGTGCGACGCCTGCCACAGAGTGTGCAGCGCGCGGCGGCGTAAAGTTCCCGGCACCATTAATGTAAAATAAACTGTTTCCTAACGAGGCGCCCTTTGGGGCGCCTTTTTTTTTGCTGCCTGGCCCAAAGCACCCACCCTTCGGGCACCCCTCTCCGCACTTCGCACCCATCCACAAGCGATACGAAGTATCGCAGGGGGTTCGGGGGAACTGGTTCCCCCGAGCTAAAACCGATACTGAAGGGCGGCACGAAAACCGAGCGGATAGCGAAAGTTTCCGACGAAGGGAAAGAGATAGGCCACGACAAATCCTTCCAGGACAAAGTAAAACGGATCGACCCCAAGGTTGACACCTGTTGACAGATGAAAGCCCCCTTCAGATGGCGAGGTGTTGTCCCGAACGCTGGATGGCGAGCAGTCCAGGTCGTGCCTGCCAAAGGTCTTGCAGGTGACAGAGCGAGTGATGGCATAGGGCGTCGAATAGGCGTATTCGAGGCCAACGGACAGAAAGAGGCGAATCCAGTTGAAGTCGGCGCTGAGACCTGCGCCGCCGTACAGTCGGACCATCTCGAATGGGGCGTACAGGTCCCTGGCAAGATCCTGCCTGACAGACACCACTCCCAACCCGCCCTGGACATAGAAATGCTTCGTCAGCATGTAAGTCACCAGCGCATCCGCGCCAAGGGCATGCACGAGGCTTGAGGTTGGAAAGTTCAGGTGCGTGAAATACACAAAACCAAGCTCAAGGAAGACACGTCCTGCCTCGTCTGAAAAGATCGAGACATCGTCTGGTCTGGGCATTTCAAAGCATGCATAGACATTTTCCAGAACCATTGTCATGGCCTGCGAAATCAGCGCAGAATATCCGCCCTCTTCCTCGTCACGCTCAGAGACTGCAATGGTTTCATGCTGCATGCTGCGTTTGTCATGATCGTAGATATCCAGCTCTACCGAAAAGTCTCCCTGGGCATCCTGAACGAGGCGCATGAAAATGACCCTGTTGAGTTCAAGGCTTTGGGCTAACCTGGCAGCATCGGCCAAAGGCGTCTGACGATAGACGGGGTTGTCGAGAAAAAGCTGCCTGGCTTCGTTATAAACATGGATTCTGTCTCGCGGCTGACGCCCCTCCAGGAGTGCCAGATGCGGTGCAAGGCGTATCATCTCCATCATCGCCAGGCGTGCCGCATGAAACTGGGACATGTCCTCATCCTGTGTTTCACGAATCTGTGCAAGATAGGCGTAGGCAAGCATCTGATAGGCCGGCGCCACAGCGTGAGGTGCATAGTATGGTGCCAAAGCATCCTGATAACTGCGAACAACGCGCTGCAGTGACGATATGGCAAGACCGTAATTCATGTTGGCGAAATGGGACCTGGCATAGACCAGATCGATTTCTGCCTGTGCAAACCTGTCACGCTGCTCAAGATTTGAGGTTTTTACATGCGTGGCGATCATCGACTCCCGCAAGACGCGAACCACAGGATGTCTCTGAGCATGCGCGATCACAGCACGCCGTATGAAAGCAACATCAATATCGTGTTCCAGCACCTGGTTCTCGTACAGATAGATCGGCATCAGGGCAGGAAAAAAAGCCACACGTTTTGTATCAGTCTCCTGCACAACGATGGCGTCCAGGAGATCTGCGCTTGCCTCCGGCACAAAACACATGCAGGCAGCGCACAGCAAAAGCACAAAATTCGCCGCACAGCGACATGCGCGCAGCAAACTCGTCATGGCTCAATCACCGGAAACACCTCAACGCACGCCCTGGCCTCCGCAGATGGGCGTGAGCCAACATAGCAGCCTCGCTCAGCACGCTGTCCGGCTTCCAGATTCTCTGCCTTTAGCACGAGAACATCGCCTGGCGCACTCAGAACGTGCGTTATCGAATAACCCGGATACTCCCCCCACTCAATGCGTTCCCCCTCCCACTGGTAAACACGCCAGGAACGCGGCGCATCTGCGGGCCCGCCGGACGATAGCAAAACATCGACCTCGGCCCTGCGCGAGTTCGCAATCATCGCATGCGTCTCATCCGGCGCAAACACCAGGACATCTCCCGACAATTGCGCCAAAACCGGCTCTTCCTCCAGGTTCCAATAGCCATCCCCATTGAAGTCATCAAATGCCACCACTGTCGCCAGCGTCACCTGCGCCCCCGCCCACAGCTCGAAATCCGCAAACGCGCGAAGACGAACAAGACGCTGCCCTGTTTGGGGGTGTACATCACAGTCATCCAGCCTTGCCGTAAGATACGTCTGCACCTGCATCGGCACCAACGCGCCATCACCCCGAACCATCACCACAGCCAGACGAATGTTGTCGCATCGCCCCGCACTGGGCATACACCACGAGGATAAATCGAGGGCCGAAGGCAATCTGACCTGAAGTCCAAAATTGCGATAATGATCCACACACTCAAACGATTTCTCATAGAAACGCTCCATTGTGCGCAAAACCATCTGGCTGCGTTCAATTTCTCCGCCGCTCTCACGCAGTTTCTGGCCGCCGCCATGACGAAAGGCCGCATCCTCCGGCAACAAATAGGTCATATCCTGCGCATAGGTGCCATCTGAAACAATCTGGCCATTATAGCCGAGCCTGTCCAGGCGGCCATGCAACAGTTCTCCGATCATCCGTCCATCATACTGCCAGCGGCGCTGATGTACATCCGTAAAGGACAAATACACACGCCCTCCCCTCACATGCCCCTGATCCAAACGCGCACACTGATAATAACCCAACGGCCTGTCGATAACCGCAGGCTGCTGGGAAAATGCCAAATACTCATCCAGCTCAAACTGCTCCACCACACCCCCCACAACATCATCAAATTGCTTCAGGTGGAAACGCATGAAATGAAATTTGGAGACAGTGCCCGGCTGACTCAAATTCACCAAAACCCGGCCAGAATGACTCGATTCTTCGAAACTCCCGTCTGCCCAGATTTTTCCTGAGCACCCGCTGAATATCGCACCAGCCAAACACACGAGCGCCACACAGATAAACCGCATCGCATGCCTCCTAGTCAAAAGCCAAGACCCGTTCAGAGCCATGCGTCTCAATCAAACTGTCAACACGCGACAAAACCGCTGAACGCTGAGTCCAAAAGCGCTCAAACATCACTCGCTCTGCCACACTGGCATCGGGAAACAGCAGATGATACGTCGTCTCCTTATCCAGCGCCCGAAGCTCATCGATAAACGATGCACTGAAACGTTCAACGCTCATGAAATGCTCTGTCACCTTCGAATGACCATAGGGCTGGAAAGCAGCACCATTGTCGATAGAGACAATGGCGTTACCCTTGAACTGACAATTCACCCCCCACCAACTGGGCACACCAGAAAAACGATCCCAGTTACCCACCAGAAAATCGAACGTAAGAACCTGTGAAATCTGGTTGGCCAACCCTGCTGTCGTCAATGTTGGGGCCTGCTGCAATATCTTGGGCAAAAGCTTTCGCGTATTGTCCCGCGTGGAGAGCGGCGCCAACGCCTCCGACAACGACAAACCCTCTGGAAAATCGTTGGCCAAACTCAGCCACGGTCTCCATAGTGACAAAAATTCGATGGGAAAACGGGTAAAATCCGGCACCCAGGCCTTCAGTGTGGCGTGAAGGTATCTTTTGCCGTCCTCTGTTGTCCATATTAAATCCACCAACTGTGGACGGTATTCGGCCACCTTGCGAGATCTCGAACGGTTAAACATCGCCATGAACGCATTATATTCAATTCGAACTTCTCGATTGTGAGGTATCTTAAATGCACAGTCAAGCAGCTCACACAATCGCCACGATGCTATCTCCGCGCGATAATTCGACTGGCGGCGCGTCTGAAGAGGTTTTAAAGCCCCTGCATTCTGACCATTCACGACGGGACGAAATGTCAGTGTCGATCCCCCGCCAAGCGGCGCAATCTCATCGTAGTATTGGGCATCGTCAATCGTATATATGGGCGAAATAAACTCCGGATCACTTTCGAAGCTCAGCAGCCACAACGATGCTATCTCCGGCGCAAACCTGAGACGATCCGGCGCTTCGCGAATAAAATCACGCGCCACAGAAAACTCGCCGCGACGAATGTATTCGGACACCAGCATCGCCAGGCTTTCCACATTCCCGGGGTACATCGCGTACAAAGTCCGGCGATAGTCATGTGCCTGCTCAGAATCGAGATCGCGTTCAGAGAGTACTGCGATTTCCTCTTTGATAAACTCTGGAAAATACGCATCAAAATCAAACGCCATCTGAACGCGCCGGCGTGCGCTGTCGACCGCTTTGCGCACATACTGCACATTCACCTCATCGTCCGCCACATCCTGTAACGCGATGACATCGCGCTTTGCCCAATGGCGAGGATCAAGCCAGGGCGACAAACCCGCAAATAAACCCATGGCATAAAGCAGATAAAGGATCCCTGCCAACAGCACGACCACCATGGTCGTCCAAATCACGCCAACAGCCCCCGCCCTTCTTCGGGGCAAATCTGCCATAGACACCGATGGCAATGACAACTCATCCGACACACCCCTGACATTCAGCGACAACGCGACTGGCGGGTTCTCCAAAGAGACATCCTCCTCCGTTTGCTTTTCTGCCTCTTTGGCGAGGCATGCTTCGCGCTCTGCCTGTCGCCCGTCATCTGTGAACAGGGAAAAGCAACTGTCTTGCGTATCCTGTGGATGGCATGCCTCCCCGGCCTCATCCTCGCACGCTGCCTCGGCATTTTCTTCTAAAGAAATGCCAGGCCCATGTGCACGGGCCGACGGCGGCGGCGACCTTTCCAGATCAAACAGCTCACCAAAGCTCTTCTCTACCTCGGGATGGGGCTTGGCATCGAAAAAAACACCCTGCGCACGAAGCTTCTCAATGGCCGAATGCGCAGCAGCCGCCTTTGCGTCCACGACAGCCACAGGCTTGAAATCCGAACGCAGAACCTTTGCATGCCGAGGCCGGCGCTCACCCTGCTCGATAAAGAAATCCCCTTCGTCCAGAGACTGAACAGCCCGCACGCCTCCCACTTCGTCAAAGTGATAATCCCCTGGCGACATGGCCTGAATCCCAGCCGGCTGCCCGGTGCCGCGTCCATCCAGGACAACATCCCCAGAACTGAGAGACTGAACGCTGTCTTCACATGTCAACACCCCAAGCTGCGTCTGCACCCTGTCTGGTGCATTTTCTTCGCCGGCCTCAGCCGGCAAGGGGCGAGATATGTCGTCTCCGCGTCCGACAAGGCCAACCGCTGTTGCAGGAAACCTGACCTCCACCAGCGTATCCCTCTCAAACGTCCCCCCTGCCTCGACAAGCGTCCGAATCTCAGACAACTCATCCTCATACCATTCGGCAGTATCATCCGTATTTAACAACTGCGCAAACCGTGCAACGTGCTCGACATCATACTTCGACACCAGCGAAGGCTCCCCAAGAAACACCAGTTTCTCGCGCTCCAGCCGCTTAAGCCCCGTTTCGATGCTGGCCGCATACCCCCCCTTCGATGCGTGCTCACACACCCTGCACCCATCGCCGGCTGCCGAAATCTTGCTGCCACATGCACTACACTTCACGCCAGTTCCCCAATCTAAAGACCTGTGCAAAGAACAATGGCTGTTCTAAAACATCCGGCCTTCCGTGTCTAATCTTCTGCATAAACCTCGTATTGCTCATGATGAAACTGCGTATTGGCCCGGATCTCAATCTGACGGCGATACTTTGCTTCCAAAGCCTCAATCGCGCCACGTTCCTCATCAAACAGCAAATGCGCCACATCCGAGTGTGCCACCACGACCATGCGCTTGCTGCGCGTTACCCCAGCCTCCCTGACGATTTCGCGCAAAACCTCATACGCCACACTCTGGCGGCTGCGCAAATACCCTTTCCCTTCACAGTAAAAACAAGGCTCGCATAAGCTCTGTATCAAACTCTCGCGTACACGCTTTCGCGTCATCTCCACCAGGCCAAATTCGCTGATCTTCAAAATGTTCGTCTTTGCCTTGTCGTGCGAAAGGACCTCTTCCAGTGCCGCAAAAACCTTCTCGCGATTCGACACCCGCTCCATATCGATGAAATCAATGATGACAAGGCCGCCCACATTGCGAACCCGCAATTGGTAGGCAATCTCACGAACCGCCTCAAGGTTGATCTGTACGATGGTATCCTCCAGCGTGTGCTGGCCAACGAACTTTCCGGTATTGACATCAATGGCCGTCAGTGCTTCCGCCGTATCAATCATCAAATATCCGCCGCTTCGCAGCCAGACACGGCGCGCCAGCGCCCGCGATATCTCGATCTCAATCCCAAACGCATCAAATACCGGCTCAAACCCCTGATACAGCCTGACGCTCTGCGCGTGCTTGGGCATGAACTTCTGCACAAAATCACACACCCGCCCATACTGCACCGAATCGTCAACGACAACCTCCGATACATCTTCCGTCAGCAAATCACGCACCGCTCGCAGGGGCAAGTCCAGCTCTTCGTACAAAAGTGCCGGCGCCCTGACCGTCTCGAAATCGCGAAGGATGTCGCGCCAAAGACTCGTCAAATACCCAAAATCCTCATCAATCTGCGGCTCCGTCGCCCCCTCCGACGCCGTCCTGACGATGATCCCCGTGCCCGCCTGACGACGCTCGCTTATCAACTCGCGAAGACGC
>WQTY01000119.1 GCA_009786045.1 Pseudomonadota bacterium
CGTGAGGGCGTTGATGAAATTGTCGTTGTCGTCGATGGCGTCGACGGAAACGATGGCGCGTTCGTTTTCGATGCGCGTGGTCATGGCGTAGAGGGTTTCTTCGTCATTTTTCATGGTGGCGCGCACGACCTGGGTCCAGAATTTTGCGAAGGCGGAGGATTGGCGGATCCAGTCGGTGGCCCAGCGATTTTTGGCATCGCTGGTGAAGACGGTAGTTTTGCCGGTGCCAAAGCTCCAGTGTGCCAGGATGGGAGCGCCGCTGGGCGCAGTCAGGATGACCTGGGCACCGGGTTTTGCCTTGGTGGCAACGTAGCCAAGCAGGGTGCCGCGCGTCACGCCCTGGATCATGGCATGCTGCCTGGCCACGGTAGGGATGAAGGGGCCTTCGATGACGGCGTTGTTGATGACGCGGTTGGTTTCTTCGATGAAGATGCGCGGCAGGGTGCTTGCGTCGTTGACGATAAAGGTTTTGCCTTTGCCGAGGCTGGCAATGCGGCCGAGGAGGACCGTGTCGGCGCCCTGCAGTGCAATGGTTGAGATGGTGATGCGGGCCCGGGCCATTTCCCGGACGAGGGCGTCGATGCCGGCATAGGAACTGTGGCCGTCGGTCAGCAGAATGACATGTTTGACGCTTGCAGAGATGAGCGATAGTTCGAGGTAAGTCATCTCAAGGGCATTTCGGATGTTTGTGCCGCCGTTGGCGGCCATTCGTGAGATTTTGTCGTTGATGCTGTGGCGATTGACGGCGCGCGTGGCGGGGACAACGATGTGGGGGACATCGTCGAATCCTATGACAAGGACGCGGTCCTGAGGGTTTAGGCTGGATACGGTTGCTTTGGCGGCAGCTTTGGCGAGTTCGAGGTTTCGGTGGGCCTGCATGGAGCCGGATTTGTCGATGACAAGGGCAATGGCGGCAGACTGATTGTCTTTTTTGACGTCAGCCTTAAAGCTGACGGGGAGAATCCTTTCGATGGGCGTGTTTTCGTACCCGCCCAGTCCAAACGCTTCTCCCCCGCCGATGGCGATGAATCCGCCGCCCTGGCGCCGGACGTAGTCCTGCAGGAGCAGCATGTTGTCGGTGGTGACATTGATGCGACCGGTGTTGGTGACGCGCGGTACATCGCCCAGGATGACAGCGGCATAATTCATGAGCTCGCGCATTGAGGTGGGCAATCCGCCGGCAGTACGCACTTCAACCTCGAAGCTCTGCCCCTCGGTGCTTCCCCAGCCGGCAAGGGCTCGCTGGAGGTAAGCGGCTTGCGTGGCGTTTTGTTCGATGTAGAGGACTTTGGGTTTGCCAAGGACGACAAAACTGTCGAGAAAGACGTTGTTTTCTGCAAAACGATCGTCTTCTTCGCCAAGCCCTTCGAGGCTAATCCGGCATGTGAGTGGCCCGGGGAGTTCGGGTGTGGTCGTGAGCGTGATAAAGTTTTGGCCCTTCAGCAGGTGGACATCCTGGGTGTTTTTTTCTTCTCGAACGCCGTTTTTTTCGAAGACAAGCCTGGCTGTTGTCTCGTGTGTGGCATCGATTTGGACGACGATTTCGAAGGGTTTGGAAACGCGGAGATTGTCCCTTTGCCGGACGTCGATGCCCGAGATCATGACCTCCCGTACGGGGGGGAAGAGGAGATGCTGAACATCAATGCGGATGTCCTGGGCAACGCTCTGCACGGCCGCTGCCAGGGCGTCGCCCTGTGTCTGGTTGCCATCGCCCATGAGGACGATGCGGCGTTGATGGTTCTCTGGAAAGAGGGCGGCTGCGAAGCGCAGCGCGGCATCAATGTCTGTACTTTGCTGTGCGGCACTGCCCTGGACATCGTGGCGATCAATGCTGGGGGGAGCGCCCTGGGTGAGCGGAATGATTCGTGGGGACTGGGCATAGGTGACGAGCTGCACGTCAAAACCTGCGCCCTGCAGGGCATGTGTTTTGGCGATTTCATCCTGAGCCTGCGCCATGGCGGCATCGGGTACAGAGTCACTCACGTCGACAACATAGACCACCGATACCAGGCTCGTTTCGGTGGTTTTCTCGATGTCGATGAGCGCCAGCACAAGGCAGGTCAGGAGCGCGATGCGTACGATCCCGCTCAGGAGCCTTTGCCAGAGGGGAAAACCGCTCAGGGAGCGCCGTCCGAAAGCCAGAAATACGGGCCAGAGTGCCAGGATGCCTGCCCACTCAAGATGCATGATTCGGTAAGGCTGTGCCAGTGCAGGAACATCGAGATTAAGCAGGGGCAGGCGATTGAGCCATTCGATCAGATCCCTGTCGGTGAAATCAATGCTCCAGCGCTGGGGCCACCAGATCCACGTCATGTATGCCCATATACCAAGCCCCAGGAGACCCAGCACGGTGATCCAGAATATTGAGGCTTTAATGATTCGACCCATTCCCAACTCCCAGAGCATTTTCATTTTTTACGTGGGGGAACGCGTTCCCCCACACCCCCTGCAATGCTGCGCATTGCTTGTGGGTGAAGGGCAAAGTGCATTGCTTATGGCTGTATACCCTGCTTTGCAGGCAAGAGAAAAGCAATCTGCTTATGTTTTGCAGTGCTGTGGCAGAGAGCATACGGTGATTAAGGCTGAAAATGTGCTGAGATTCTTCGGAAAGTAAAATATTTTGTCTTGGAACTTGACAGGGTGGTTTTAACACCTACACTTACATACACGAGTCAGGATCATCCTGATCCGTTCGGCCTGCATGGGCAGGCCGTATGAAGTCATACGATATGGCGTCGGGAGACGCTGCCTTAAATACCCACAGATGGGTTGTAACAGGAGGCAAATAGTGATGGAAACGAGCAGTATTGATATCAGTCATATTCGTCAGGCCAAATCAGAGGAGGTTATCGCTGTTTCGGCTCGCAGGCGCGCGAGTGCCTGTGTGTTTGAGGAAGATGCGCTGAGCCGCGGCATGATCGAAGCGCTTCTCATGTCGACGCGGGCGGACAGCGATGAGGATCTTCGGCGCCTTTGCCAGGCGTTGATGGCGCGCGGGTATGGCAGTGAAGGGCGAGTTGCGGATTTACCGGTGAAGATCCATCCGTCGGTTCAGGGTCAGCTTCCTGGCAAGGGGTGGGCCTTTATCTGGGAGCTTGATCGCGTCTGCGAGGATTTGGATTGGCTGGTGGGCGCGCATGTTTCGGTCGAAGGGAAACTGTATTTGGTCCAGAGCATTGAGAGTGTGCCGGCGTATCCTCAGGTTGGCGACCGCTTGACGCTCCTTTGTTCGGCGGTATCGCTGGACGAGCGTTAATCCAGGAAGATTCGTGCGCAAGATGTGTAGGGGCAGACCTCTGTGTCTGCCCTTTTGTGCCTGGGTTAGGGGCGGGTTTTAAACCCGCCCTTTGCTGTTGTGTTGCATCAGCAGGAGCGCCATTTATCGCGCCTTATCCGATGCCCATATATCACCCTGCTGTGTCTGTGTGCTTCCGGCAACTGGTCGGAACCTTGTTTATTGGCCTGAGCATGGCGTTTAGTGGTTGAATGTCTTGCCAGACAGGGGCGTTAATAATAAAGTAGGGGCCGTTTTGGTGGCACTTTTCTTGAGGTAGCAGAGACGTGATACGACCCATCATCTTTGGCAAGTTTATCCTTTTAGAGCGCATCAGCGTGGGCGGCATGGCAGAGGTTTATCGTGCCAAGCTGCTGAACCAACCCGATTTTGGCCGGTATTTTGCGATCAAGCGCATTTTGCCTAACCTCGCGGCGGACAAAGAATTCGTCACGATGTTCATTAACGAAGCGAAGGTTGCGGTTGAGCTGGAGCATCCGAATGTTTGCCAGATTTATGAGTTGGGGCGTCTTGGGCAGTCGCACTATATAGCGATGGAGTATATCTCCGGCAGGGATGTTCTGGCGATTCAGAACCACTATCGGCGCCAGCGCAAGATCATGAGTGTCAGCCAGGCGTGTTTCATCGCCGCGCAGGCGGCGCAGGGGCTGGACTATGCACACCGTGCGGTAGACTCCAGCGGTCATCCGCTGGGATTGATTCATCGCGATGTCAGTCCTCATAATCTGCTGATTTCCTTCGACGGCATTGTCAAACTCATCGATTTTGGTGTGGCCAAGGCATCGCAGAAGACGTCTAACACGCAAAGCGGTGTGTTTAAGGGGAAGTTCAGTTACATGAGCCCTGAGCAGGCGACCAATGGTATCATCGATCATCGGTCTGATATTTTTGCCATGGGCGTGGTGTTCTGGGAACTTTTGACGGGAAGGCGGCTTTTTAATTCAGAGAGTGAGTTTGCTATCATTGATATGATCAGCAATTGTGAGATCGATCGCCCTTCAAAATACAATCGGTTGATTCCAGACAATGTCGACAGGATTTGCATGCGCGCTCTGGAGCGCGATCCTGCGAGGCGTTATCAGTTTGCAGGTGAGATGGTGGTGGAGCTTTATGACTTCATCAACAGCTGTGATCCTCCCTATACGCTGTGGCACCTTGAGACTTGGCTGCAGACCACTTTTGCGGATATTTTCGAGCGAGAGAAATCCAGGGAGAGGATCTTTGAAGGGATCAATACGCCTCAGGATATTGAGCAGTACAACAAGGAGAATGCGGCTCGGCAGCAGCAGGAACAGGCGTCTAAGACACTGGATCGGGAAGGCAATGCGATTCCAGAGATAGAGTCTGTCGATTCGTCTGAGGCTGAGCTGTATTCGGCTGAATACTCATTCGAGGAGGCCGAAGCGCGAGAGCGTGAGAAGGAAAAAGGGGCGAAGGGACCGAAGCTGCCGCCGGTTCCGGGGCGTGCCAAGCCTGGGGAGACGAGCAAGTCTTTGCCTGGGGTCAAGGCTTTGAATTTGAGTGGTTTGAAGTCTGCCAGGGCAGACGGGAGTTTGTCAGAAAAAATTCACGACCCCGCGAGCAGTCCTGCTGCCCCGCGGCTTTCGATCAATGCCTCGCCGTCGATTAATGAGGACGACATTGAGCTGGAACCAGAAGGCATTGCGCCGACGGTGTCGGATCCAGAGCTTTTACGCCTCAAGCGCATTGCGCGCCGAAGCAAACAGAGACGCCGCCTGACGATGAGCATCATCGGAACGTGTTTTTCGCTGCTCGTTGTGGTGATTCTCGTATTGACGGGAAATATTGGCATCCCTGCGCCCGAAGCGGTTTTGCCCACACAGGCAGACTTGATGATCGAGATTGTGCCGGATACATCGGATGCCAGGGTGATGCTCTACAAGCATCCCAAGGTGGAAAGTGATGCCCCGCTTCGAACAGCAAACGGAAAGAAGCTGACCTTTGAAGGACTTGATGCCGGACGCTATGCCATTGATGTCGATATGACAGGCTATGAGCTTGAGTCGTTTACCATCAGCATTGAGCTCGGGATGTCAGAGACGCGTCTCGAAATGACCCAGGCTCTGCCCGAGGATGTTTTCTATAAAGTCTTCGTCAGTCCCGAAGATGCTGCATTGTATGTCGATGGGCATTTGGTTGAGGGCGAGGGCAGTGAGCGAACATTATTCGGCGAACTCGGGGTATCCCATGTTGTTGAGGTCAGGCGTGTGGGGTATGCCACACAGCAGCAGTCTGTCACACTCGACAAGGACACGATACTCGACTTTGCGCTGGAAGAGGTGCGCGGGAGCATTGCATTTAAGTCCGAGCCTGAAGGCGCCAGCGTCTTTGTTGAGGAGAACGGCAGGATGCGCGACAAAGGATCAACGCCGCTGGTACTTTCGGATCTCGATCCCCGGGTGCCGCTAAAGGTCGAAGTTCGCAGACGTGGCCATGAGACATGGAAACGGACGATTGATTTCTCGCATGGGTCGGATGTGCGCTATTTCGTAGATTTAAAATCTGAGTGACAGAATAAAAGCTTTGACAACAGAGCGTGTCATCACTAGACTTTGCGCCACTTGTGTTTGCGCCAGGATTTCTGTGATGTTCTTTGGCGGTTTCCATGGACTCTTTTCCCTCCTTATGAGGACAGCGATTTATGACAACATCCAACGTGATTGTGAATGCCGGCAGTTTCTTTGCAACAGATGCGATTGAGCACTTGGCGGCGTCAGATCTCTTTACCGAAGCAGAGCTTAGCGAGATGTTCGCGCATCTTTGTGAACACTTTGAGCGCCATCACTCACATCTCAACGACAGCGCGACCGCGGCACAGGTCGGTTTCTTTCTGGTCAATCGAGCCCTTCACATCCTTGGCTATACGCACAGTCACAACGAGCCTCTGGGAGAAGATGTTCGCGTTGAGTACACGCTGTTTCATGGTGCCAATGCCTTCCTGAGCCATGTCAGCGGCCGTGGCACGAGCGCCTTCTTTAGCGGTGCCTGTGGCATTGGCAAGCTTGCATCCTGGGCATCTAACCTTGACGAAGGTGCTGTCCGGGAGAATGGCGAAGCCGGTGATCCTCCTGCTTACGAACTCGACGAACTTCTGCGCGTGACAAACCTCCAGTGGGCCATTCTGACCAATGGCCGTATCTGGCGCCTGTTCCATCGCAATACGTCAGCCATGCTGAATACTTTCTTCGAAGTTGACCTGCTCCAGATCATCGAAAGCCGCGACAAAAAGCTCTATAAGATCTTTGCCAGTGCTTTTGCCGCGAAGGCTATCAGTGCCGACAGAGCCGGCTCAGCCCCCAATAAGAAACTCCTGGCTTAGTCATAAAGCGCAGACTCAGAAAATCCTCCTCCTCAGGAGGATTTTTTCATTCTGCCCGGGGGGGG
>WQTY01000120.1 GCA_009786045.1 Pseudomonadota bacterium
AGCGATACGAAGTATCGCAGGGGGTGTGGGGGAGCAATGCTCCCCCACAAAAAAATACCCTACAGCAGGAGCCCTCGCAGGAGATTCATGGCAATGGTAAAGTAGATAAAGATACCACTGGCATCAATCATCGTTGCCACCAATGGCGCCGAAGCCGCTGCAGGGTCGAGGCGAATGGCCCTGAGCAGGAAGGGCAGCATGGATCCAAGAATCGACCCGAAAAGCATGACCGAAAAAATGCTAAGTGAGATGCTGAAGGCAAGTGGCAGGTAAATGCCAGGTTCGTCGGGCGTAAGACCCAGAAAATGGTAAGCGGTCACGACGCCAAAACCCAGCCCTCCCACAGTCAGACCAAGTTTAGAGCCAACCACGAGTTCACGGCCCAGAACCTTGAGGACATCGCGCATGCGCACCTCACCCAGGGCCATGGCACGGGTAATGAGCGTGGCGGCCTGGCTGCCCGTATTTCCGCCTGACGACATGATCATCGGCACAAAGACGCCCAGAATGATGGCGGTTTCCATCGCGTCGGCATAGGCACTCATCATCCGGGTGGTGATAATCGTGCCCGCAAAGAGTATCATGAGCCAGACCACGCGCTTATTATACAACTCGCGAAGCGGCGACTGGAGATAGCTGTCATCAAGGGCTGCCATACCACCGAGTTTCTGGATATCTTCGGTCGCCTCGTCCGTCACGACATCGACGATGTCGTCGATGGTGATGATACCCTTCATCACGATGTCGTCGTCGACAACGGGAAGCGCAAAATAGTCCTCGCGGGCAAAGTAAATGGCAACCTGCTCCTGGTTCATCCCTTCGTGGATGGTCGTCAGATCGGTCTCCATGAGCTCGGCTATCCTGGCATTGCCCCTGGCCTTGAAAAGCTCCTTTAGCGAAACGACCCCCAGAAGGTGCTGAGTGCTGTCGAGCACATAGACATAGTAGATGGTCTCAAGCTCTTCGTTGGTTTGCTTCCGCAAGTAGGCAATGGACTCATCAACCGTCATATCTGGCCGGATGCGTGCAAAACGCGGACTCATCAACCCGCCGGCTTCGTCTTCCCTGTAAGCCATAAGGGCAGTCACTTCTTTTCGAACGCGCTCGGTCAGAGCCTCCTTCAACGCCGAGCGAAGCGAATCCGACTCGACCATCTGCAAGACGTCCGCCGCATCGTCAGGCGCAAGCGTCCGCATCCAAAAACGCTGTTCTTTGGGCGGAAGATGCGCAAGAAGCTCCGCCTGATCCTCGCAGGTCACCGAAGAAAAAAATTCTTCTGCATCATCGCGTTCCAGCTGTCCAAACCACTCGGAACGTTCATCGTTAGCCAGCGAAGGCCAAAGCTCCCAGAGATCATCAAAACTGATATGATGACGTACAATTTCTGCGCTCATATTTCATCTCCTCATATATATCGTCGAACAAAGCTGCCAAAGCACATCTGTTCAACGTATAAATGCACGAAATAGAGCCAAAAAAAACGCTCGCTCGTCATACGCTTCCTCTATCTGCCGGGCAGAGGAAGCCACATCGGACGCTCCCTCCGCTAAGTCAAACTGCCAATACTCAGGGGGTCGTCCATCGGTCACTCCAGAGAGAGTCAAATGCCGCAGGCGCTTAGCCATTAAGCCGCACCAAGCGACTGGCTAGGTAGTATGTTTACAGGCGATTTGCAAACGTTTTGACGATTTTTTGGTGCGGGGCCGAGCCCCCTCCCATAAGGGCGTAGCACGCTACGCCCGTACAAAAGCCCTTTCGCCCTTACTAAATCGTCTCGAAAGGAGATGGTGCTTCCGAAGCGGATGCCTTGTGAGGTGCCGGCAAAACGCTTGAGAAATACAACTCCTTCTCATCCTCGTACCAGTCAGCCTGGAGCCTGGTGCCTGGCGGATAGTTCTCGGAAAGAAGCAGCGTCGAGAGCGGTTCCTGAATAAAATCGGTGATGGCTTTCTTGATGGGACGCGCCCCAAACTCTGGCTGATACCCCTGCTCGACCAGGAAATCCTCGGCGCCGCTGGTAAGCGTCAGCGTAAGTTCGCGCCCTGCCAGGAGCTTATGGATGCGGCGCATCTGAAGGCCGAGAATCCGGCGGATATTGTCTTTCGAGAGCGCATTAAAGATGATCTTGCCATCGATTCGGCCCAAAAACTCGGGTCTGAAGTGCGCTTCGAGGGCTTCAGTCACCTTCAGCTTCATTAGCTCCTGGTCGGTACGAATGTGCTCAAGAATGAATCTGGCCCCAAGATTGCTCGTCATCACGACGATGGTGTTCTTAAAATCGACGATCTGACCTTTGGAGTCGGTAAGCCGTCCATCGTCCAGGAGTTGCAGCAGGACGTTGAAGGTGTCAGGGTGCGCCTTCTCGACCTCGTCAAACAGCACGACAGCATAGGGTTTCTCCATAACGGCATTGGTCAGCACACCGCCATCCTCATGGCCGACATACCCTGGCGGGGAACCGATGAGCTTGGAGGCAGCATGCTTTTCCATGTACTCGCTCATGTCGAGCCGCACAATCGCCTGCTCGTCGTCGAACAAAAACTCGGCCAGCGCTTTGGCAAGCTCGGTTTTTCCCACGCCCGAGGGGCCAAGGAAGATGAACGAACCGATGGGGCGATTGGGATCCTGGAGCCCGGTCCTGGAGCGGCGCACTGCCGAGGCGATCTGCTTCACCGCATGATCCTGCCCAATGACACGCTGCCCAAGGTTGTCCTCAATGCTGAGGAGCTTCTGAATCTCATCCTCCATCATCTTAGCCACTGGAATGCCCGTCCAGGAGGCGACAGTTTCAGCAATTTCGTTATGGCCGACTGCGGTTTTTATAAGCCGCGGTTTGCCTCCCAGGCGTTTTTCAAGCTCTCGCATGCTCTGATTGAGATCCACGAGCTTTCCATATTTAATACTGTTTTCGCCGTTTTGGTTGCCCTGCAGACGGAATCTTTCCATTTCATCGGTCGCCCGGCTGATGGCAGTTTTGATCGCAGTGATCTCCGAGATGGCATCTCGCTCAGCTTGCCAGCGCTGCTTGAAGGCTTCAAGTTCGGCCGTTTTCTGGCGATGCTCCGCCTCAAGGGCTGTGCGCTCCTCGGCAGCTTTGGCATCCTGGCGCGATTTCAGACCGGCCAGCGCCAACTGAATGGCACCAAGGCGCTTGGTAAAGACATCCCCCTCCGATGGAAGGGCATCGATCTCCATGCGCACTTTTCCGGCTGCTTCATCCATGAGATCCACGGCTTTATCAGGCAGCCGGCGCGTCGTGATGTAGCGCTTGGACTGGGTGACGGCCGCCACCACCGCCTCATCCGAGATAGGAACCCCATGGTGAACTTCGTAAATACTCTTGATGCCGGAAAGCATCCCAATGGCCTCATCGACCGTAGGTTCCTCAATGACAATGGGATAAAACAGGCGCTCGGCGATGGGCACTTCGTCAAAAACGCGCTTCTGATCGCGCACGCCGCCCGTGGCAATGATCATGATCTCGCCGCGCGAGATGGGCGGCTGAAGAATGTTAATGAGATCGTTGGTCACCGATCTGAAGGCCATAAAATCGGGGATAAACAGAATGACACGCCCGCGAACCCTGATAATCTCACCCACAATGCTGCGAATGCTCTCCTCCAGGGCGCTTTTATAGCGCGCACCGCCCAACACGGTGGCGGAGTCGAGATTGAGAAGCGTCATCCCCTTAAGCCTGTCGGGCACTTCGCCTCGCACGATGCGCTGAGCNAACCCCATGATCAGCGTCGTTCGGCCGACACCGGTTTCGCCCACAAGGATCGGATTATTCTTATTCTTGCGCATCAGTGCCTGAATGATACGGCGAAGCACCGTCTCACGCCCGAGGCATGGCTTAAGTTTGCCCTCTGTCGCCAAAAGCGTCCAGTCCGTCGTCATCTGCCGCACCTGGGGCAAGTCTCCCTGCAAAGGGCGCCATGTCGGGCAAACGCCGGCCGCACTCGGCGAATGCGCTGCACCCTGCGGGTTCAGCGCATTCAACATCGACAAAGCCGGTGCCTCCTGAGTAATGGCTGAACCAGAGCCAACTGCACCAAAAGTGACAGGTGCAGCACTCATCTGCAAAGGGCTGCCCGAAAGATTCTGCGACTCCGGCTGACCGCCAATGCGAAGATACGCACTCACCAGAACATCATGTGTCAGGTTCATCGAACGCAGCATCAGGGGCGCCTTGCCGCTTGGCACGCGAAGCACACCCGATACAAAATCGCGCGTCTCGACATACGAACGCATCTGGCTCTGAGCGACCTCAAGCCCCAGAGCAAGGGCCTGATCCAGGCGCATGCTCACATAGGGTACTGCATCGGTCATCGAGCGGGGGTACGACTCCGACTCGCGCTCCAGGCGCTTGATGAGATAGTTAATGTCCAACCCCATGTCGCGCAACATGCGCAGCACAATCCCCTCCTGCGCCAGAATCGCCAGCAATACATGCTCAATCTCGACCTGATCCTGGCGCTGACGCTGAGCCAGACTCTGCGCATCTGACAATGCCGCACGAAGTGCCGAGCTAATTTGCATATCCAATAACATACCCTTCTGCCTCCGTGACGGCTTTGCCGTCCCAAACCCAGCTTCGCTCGCTGCGCTACCACACCACCTGAACCATCGCGAGAACCGAATCATTCGACAGCGAACGCGGCACACCATTCACGACGATGTCATCCTCATCGTTGTGGGTGTACTCCAGGCGCACTGTCAACGGAAAGTTCTCAAAAAAATACCCCAACGCCACTGTATGCTGCCTCAAATCAGACGCCACCAAATCCTTGCCGCCGGCAAGCAGTGGCTTGAGCATGGCAAAACGATACCCCAGCTGGAATCGCCAATGGGTTATGGGAAGCGTGTAGGCTGCCTGAGCCAGCACACCAAGCCTGTCGATATCCATGATGCCGTGCGTGACATCCGCATGTTCATATCGGCGCCAGAGCGCTTCCACATCCACAGCAACCCCCGCATAATCCAGACGCACATCTCCAGAAACCGTCACCTGCCGCCCGCTTGCACGCAGCGCTCCCCCCTCCGCATCCGTCAGATTCAGCGCCGTCTTGCCGTACGCAACGCCTGCCGCAAAACTCAGGAAATGACCGGGCCTGAAATCCCCCAGAAGCGATCGCATGAGCAGGGCCTCAACCCGACCATAAAACGCCAAATGCCCGTCATCGTTGAAGACTTCCGTTGCCCGATTGCCGTTGGTGACCGCCAGATGATAACGAAACCCGACATGCTCGATCTCAAGTATGTCAGAGTACACACTGAACCCCAGCTGACGGCCTGGCGAAAAACCGCCATTCAAAACCGTCCGGTTCATCATCTCGCGGGTTCCTCCCGTCGAAACGACGCTGCGTCTGGCAAAGTTTGAAGCCGTCTCCGATATCATGTTCTCCAAATCCAGCGGGGGCTTAAACTGCCCAAGCCGGAGGCGGGCTGCCGCATGTGCCTTGAAATCCACATAAGCATCCTTGAGCTCAAAAGCCTGACGAGTCCTGCCACCTGTCTCAATGTTGGCCACACCGTCCAAACCAAGGCGAACGCTGAGGCGCTTCGCATAGGAAAGGTCGAAATTCAGACGCGCATTGAGATTCAGAAAACCCACATGCGGTTCATCGCTGCCCTCTGGAATGGTATCCCCATCCACCCCAAGCGCCTCAAAACCCGTCTGAAAAAATCCCCCCAATGCAAAACGCCACTCTCCCACCTCATAGGCAATCGGCGGATTATCATGACCAGGAATTTGCGCCGCAGATTCACCGGCATTTCCCAAAACCGCGCCCATAAGCACCACTGCAAAAACAAGCCGGCATCTTCTCATTTCGTCACCCTCCGCCTGGGCTTAACAAGCCAATACAGACCAAGCCCGACCAAAATCGTGGCTCCGCCAGACAATGCCACCCATGGCGTCTCAATGATGGTAAAGATGACCATCCACATCGACAGCGAAATAAACAATATCGGTGTGAGCGGATAACCCCAGCAACGGTACGGACGTGCGGCATGGGGCAGACGCCGGCGCAGGACAAACACCCCCACCACCGTCAATGCCGCACTCAGTGAAAGCGTAAAGCCCATATATGAAATCAACGCATCAAACTTCGCCGTCATCAGCATCAATACCGCAATGATCGCCTGAAAACATATCGCATAAAATGGCCCGGAACCACCACTGCGCCTGGCAAGAAACTGAAATGCCGGATAATGCTCCCCCATGCTCTGGTATATCCGAGGGCCGGCCATGATCATCGCCGACAGCGAACTCACCAGCAACAACGCAATGACACCGGAAAGCAAACGCCCGGCAGCTTCCCCAAAAAGCGCCACCGCCGCCACCGCCCCCACCTCAATCGTGCCGGAAAGTTCCGACACAGGCGCTGCCGACAAAAACACGACATTCAGGCCAAGATACACCAGCATCACCAGGCCCGTCCCAAGCGCAAGCGCCCTGGGCAGCGCCTTCGCCGGATTCTGAATCTCACCCGCAAGATATGCCGAACCATTCCACCCCGTGTAAGCATACGTGACATAGATCAGCCCCACGGCAAAACTTGGCGCAATCATCACATCCAGCGTCGAACCGGTCGATTCTGTGAAAATACTCGGAATGTCGCCAAGCCACAAACCGCCCACCACAAATGATGCCACCAGAACAAGCTTCAGCACGGTAAACAGATTCTG
>WQTY01000121.1 GCA_009786045.1 Pseudomonadota bacterium
GTCGGGGGATGAGCTTGGGGGGTTATTTCGCGATCTTGGGATGCATTATCGGCTGGATCCGTCGAAGTTGTCGTCATTTTTTGAAGCGGGGTTTGATACTGGTGGGGGCTTTGGCGTCGGCTGGCGACAGGATGGGGTGTTTTTTGTGTTTGAAACGCGTGACGATGAGGCGTTTTTGCGCTGGTGGGATAATTTGGCCAACGAGGAGTTTGGCCGGCCTCGGCACCATCGCCGCGAGCATGATGGTTGGACGATAACGCAGGTGCGCGTGTTGAAAGAGGATTTGGCGTCGGTGGCAACCTCTCCGGGCAGACCGGCGATCGTGGTGTTGGGCTCAAAGCTGGTGCCTGGGAGCGGGGAGAGTGAGGAGGCATTGGTACGGATGTTGTCGGCGTCAAAGAAGCTTTCGGAAGACGCGGAGCTGGCGGCGCTAAAGACGCAGTTTGGGGGGGCGCCGATGGTGGCTTATATTCAGTCGCCGTCGCGTTGGCTGGCGCATTTGGGCGATGAAGCGGGGGTGTTGTCGTCTGGCGGGATCAGGTTTGTATTTGGTGAGGCATCTCTGAAGGTGGAGGCAGTAGGGCATTGGGAGGGGGAAAAGTATGTGGTGATGTCGAAGGGAGCGTTGGGGGAGTGGGCGGATCCGCTGATGGGGCTTGGGGCATCGTCGCAGGGGCGCGTGCTGTTTAATGCGGTGGCGATAGAGACATTTGTGCTGCCTATGCTTGGAGAGGGGACGAGGCGTGCCTGGGAAAGTACAAAGGGAAAACTTGAGCAGCGCATTTTGGGCATCAGCCTTGAGCGTCAGATTTTGGATAACTTTTTGGGGCTGGCATGGTTTGGGCTTTACGGGGTTGAGCCGGTGGCCGATGGGGCAATGGATATGAAGGCGCTTTTGGATCAGCCTGCAGCGCTCTTTTTGCCATTTCGCGATGTGGATTTGGCACAGTCTTTCTTTAGCAAGCTGAATGTGTTGAAGGGTGTGCTTCCGAAGGATCGCGTATCGCTTGAGCTGGAAGAGGGAACATTGCATGGGGTGGTTCGCCTGAGTGGGAATCTGACACTCCATGTGGCTTATCGAGCAGGGCTTTTGGTGGTGATGTCAGGCCGGGCGTGGCCGATGGTTCGCGATTTTCTTCAGAATCCTGGTGGCAAGGGGGCGCAGGGCCTTCTTGGCGCTTCGGATGATGTTGTATCGATCAATGTGTCGATGGTGGATGTGGTGACGCTTTTGGGTGCAAGGTATACGATTGTGCGCGAGCAGGCGAGCAAGTTTTTGGCGCCTGTGCGCACTGTCGGATTCAGGGTGCAGATGAATCCGTCATTCCTGTCGGTGGTGCTTGAGTTTGACCTGGCCTCGAAGGAAGTGCACTGATACTGTGCAACGAACCAACAGGCACCCTGGAGGAAGTGGCTACAGACGAAAGCTTTGCCCTTCATCCAAAAGCAATGCGCAGCATTGCAGGGGGTGTGGGGGAGCAAGCGCCCCCACAAAAAACTAATCGTTTCGCAGCCAGGCAAGTGTGACGCCGTCGCCGCCTTCGTAGTATTGCCCCGGGCGGCTGGTTTTGATGTTGTTGGCTCGGTTGAGGAACTGGCGAACCTGGTTTTTGAGGATGCCCGTGCCGTGGCCGTGGATGATATAGGCCATGGGCTGGTCCTGGATGCGCATGCTGTCGAGGAAGAATTCGATGCGTTCGATGGCATCGTCGGCGTGGAGGCCTCGCAGGTCGAGGGTGTTGCTGCTGATCTGAGGCAGAAGCGGGAGCTGGGTGGTCTCATCGACGAGGACGCTTGATTCGTATGGGATTTCTTTAAGTTTGGCGGTCTTTGGCAGTTTGCGCTGACCGCTGCTGCTGGCTTTGGGATCGTCCTCCTGGAGAGGAAAGCCAAGATCGGTCAGCGAAGCGCGGACTTGAAGTATGCCAAGTTGAAGTGTGACCTGATTGCCGGCACGAGACAGCACGGTGGCGTTTTTTCTGTAGGGTTTGATGTGGACGACCTTCCCGATGCTGATAAGCCGCTCCGGCATAGGTTCGAAGGGAGGGGCGGTGAGATCGTCGACGGCCGATTTTTCCTGTTTGAGCGCGTTATCGATTTGAGCCAGATCCTGACCGAGTGCCTCTTGGGCTTCCGTTTGTGCAAAGGTTTCGCGGGTGTAGGATTTGTGACGCAGCTTTTTGAGCCTGGTTTTGAGATTTTTGACGTCTTCCTGGGCTTTGGCGATGTCCTGACCCAGGGATTGTGCCACTTGAGCGCGGATTTTTTCGCGCAGCGCTTCGGTTTGGGCGCGTGCTTCGTCGAGGTCAGCCTGCGATTGGGCAAGCAGCGTGCGCTCATTTTCGAGTGTGACGCGCTGCTGCTCAAGCCTTGCGATGGCCGTTTCGAGGCTGGTCATGGCTTTGGCGTCGAAGAAGTGCTTTGCATCGTCGAGGATGGTCGTTGGCAGGCCATGTTGAGCGGCAATTTCGAAAGCCGCACTTGTGCCCGGCTGTCCGAGACGCAGCTTGTAGGTGGGGCGCATGGCCTGGAAGTCGAAGCTGACGCAGGCGGTCGTTATCCAGCTGTGCTGAAGGGCGAAGGCTTTGACATTTTCGAAGTGCGTTGTGAGCAGGGCAGTGGCCCGGTTGGCATGCAGATAGTTTAGCAGCGCCATGACAAGAGGGGCAGCATGTTCGGGATCCGTACCGCTAAACGGTTCATCAAGCAGGAAAAGTGTTTGCTGAGAAGCTTTGGGGAGTGCGTGGGCCAGACGCCGGATATGGGCAGAGAATGTGGAAATGTTCTCGGCGATCGATTGTTCGTCGCCAATGTCGGCGAAAATGTCCGAGAAAACAGGCATGGCCGAGGAAGCGCCTGCACAGATGGGAATGCCGGACTTTAGCATGAGGGCAAAGAGGCCGACCGTCTTAAGGTTGATGGTTTTTCCGCCTGCATTGGCCCCGCTGATGACGAGGCTCCTGGCGGGGCCATCAAGCATAATGTCATTGGCAACGACAAGGCTCTCAGGGTTTTCGAAGTGTCTCAGCGCAAGAAGCGGATGTCGTGCCTGGTAAAGCTCGATTTCGGTATCGCTGAGATCAGGGACGTGTGCCTGGGTATCAATGCTGAAGCGCGCAACGGCAGTCAGGGCGTCGAGGTAGAGGCAGCGTCTTGTATTTGCCAGGAGGGATTCGCGCAGGGCACCAACCTGCAGCGTCAGCATCTGGAGAATGCGCTGCTCTTCAGCTTCGATGCTGAAATCTGAGATGCGCAGTGCATTGTTGAGTTCGACGAGGTCATTGGGTTCGACGAAAACGGTTTGCCCGGAAGCGCTGGTCGCGTGAACGATGCCCGCGATGCGGCTTCGAAGCTGTGCTTTGATGGGAAGGACATAGCGTCCCTCGCGCTGCGTATAGTAACTGTCCTGAACAAGTTCCTGAACATCGGCCTGCGTCAGCCTGGACTCAATGCGCGTACGCAGGCTCTCACCCAGGCGCCTGGAGCGCTCACGAAGTGTTGCAAGCTCCGGGCTTGCATCATCGACAAGGCTGCCATCCGGTGTAAAGGACGCCGTCAGCCGCCGTTCGACGTCGCGGTATTCTTCGATGTCCTGGGCATAGGCCCAGGACAGAGGGGCTTCTTCCTGGCGAACCCTGAAGAAATTTTTGGTGGCATGATACGTCTTTAAATTCGCAGCCACGATCAGGAGTTCCTCGCCCGAGAGTATNGCGCCTCGCTCGGCTCGCAGCAGGATGTCGTCCATGTCGCCGATGACAATGGAGACGACCGAGTCTCCGCTGTCAAAGCATTCGATGAGCTCAAGAACCTCGGTCAGCCGGCGTGCAACGAGCGTCGGATCTTCCAGGCTCGGGAAGCGCTTCACCATCTGCTGTGACTGGAGGCTTCGGCAGCGTTGGGCAATGGCATCCAGGATCGGCGGCCAATCTAAGTTCTCATGGGCAACGGGGGAGGTTTCGTGGCAAGGCGCCATAAAACGCCCGAGCATGGCCTCTGGGTTGATGTGTTCAAGCGACGAAAACTGGAGTCTCAAGGGTTAATGTGGTCCTGTATAGAGGTAGCGGAAGGTTTCATGGCGATTGGTCAGCGCTTCTGCGCCCGCCTTGATGGCCTCCTGAACTTGCGCTCCCCCGCTTTCGAAGAGGAAATTTAGGAGTTCACTGCCAGGCTGTTTGGGATAGACCAGATTATAGGCACCATCAATATTGGCTTCCTGACTGAGGTATTTGAGCGCGGCATGCATGCCGCCAAGCTCATCAATGAGTCCTAAGGCATGCGCCTGCTTGCCTGTGACAACTCGCCCGTCGGCGATTTCGAGTACTTTCTCGCGGGAAAGCTGACGGGCTTCCGAGACAAGATCGACAAACTGCTCGAAGATATCCATCCCGAGCATTTCGAAGTAGGTTCGATCCTCATCGCCGAAAGCGCGGTAAGGAGAGCCGGAGTCTTTAAGAGCGCCCGTTTTCATGGTGTGGACTTTGACTTTGAGAAATTCTATGACGTCCTTGAGCTCGACAACCTGAGAGATGACGCCGATAGAGCCGGTAAGTGTTCCCGGCGTGGCAAAAATCTTCGGCCCGGCACAGGCAACATAATAGCCGCCACTTGCTGCCATATCGCCCATTGAGATGGCCACGGGTTTGGAAATGGCCTGAATCGCTTCGAGGAGCTCATGGCTGGCAGCCACAGATCCCCCCGGAGAGTCGATGCGTATCAGAATGGCCTTGATGTCTTCATCATCGGAAAATTTTTGGATATCATGCAATACCCTGTCGACACCCGCAATGGTGCCTTTGATTTCAATGACGCCGATGTTGTCCTTGTCAGACGAACCGCCCGTGAACAGGCTGAACAGCGAAATCACAAAGACGAGGAAGGTGAGAAAAAAGAAGCTCAGGACGACAATAACGATGCCAAGCGAGCGGCGTTCCTGATGATTTGAGTTTGAAGACATGCCAGACGAACTCCCGATAACTGCAAAACGGAGACGCTATGCGTCAGAGTCCGCAGGCTAGCATATGTCTGGATATAAAAAAAGAGGCCCACTTGCGTGAGCCTGTTCTTTCCATTCGCCGGGGGCGCATCCATGCTTCCCAATGCCTCCTGGCACGACGAACAGTCTGGTGAGTCGAACATCCATGTTCGAAAGCGCAAGCCTTGCGTCACCCACCCAATGCCTTCGGCTTTCGCCTCCGGATCAAAGTCAGCCATCCTTAGCTCGCACCGTGGATTGTTGTCCGGTACGGTGCGACTCTAAAATGATTATATCATGATTTCAAGCATAATTTTCACTTAAATGAACAAAGTTTTTAATGAATTTATGATACTGCAACATCCTCCCCAATCCCGGAATATCATCCGAGAGGGGCTGTGCAGGGGGATAGACGTTATATGGCGTACGATTCTGTCAGATGTTGAAGTCAATGCGGCTATAGGCCAGTTTGAGGGCTTCGCTTGATGCGAGGAACACGCCGCGCTGAACCGCCTCAAGGGCTTCGTTCCACCGGGCAGCGCTCCAAAGCTCAATATGGCCGCGCTGACCTACCCAAACGACGTCTTTTTCAAATCTTCCAAATGCCTTCAGCGTTGGGGCGATCAAAATGCGCCCCTGACCATCCAGAGGACATTCGCGAGCGCCTGCACCGAAAAATCGGTCCAGAAGATCGGCATCCTCTCCTGGGAGCGCACTGTATCGACGCGTCAAATCGTCGAAACCCTCTTTGGAGAAGATAAAGAGCTGATTGGACAGGCCATAGGTGACAATGAGCTCTTCGCCGACATAGTCCTCCCTGACGCCCAGCAATCCCTCCCGGAATTTTTTGGGGACGGCCACACGACCCTTCGAGTCGAGCGTGTGTTCGTATGTGCCACGAAAGAAGATGCTCACGGTAGTCACCCCAGCATGAAGTCAAAAATGGGTTTTAGCCCCACTCGACCCCACTCCTAATGACATCATCCCCACTTTCTGTCAAAAGCAATTTTTCAGACGACAAATTTTCGACCTTTTGCAATCGGACCCTCGTTTGAATAAATGCCAGCCAATGCTGTTCAATCATGCATTAATATCTTAAAATCATTGTTAATTATAGTTTTTACAGCGAATTGTCGCATGTGGTTGAATATCATTTTGTTGCCATTCATCTTTGCATTGGGGATTGACGAACAAAACCAGCATCGCCTTGGGGAGTGTATGTGCATGCACAGCTGCTGTAAATTATGGCGAAAATGGACATTTTCATGACAGGTGGGGATGAGTGGGGAAGAGGCCTCAATCGCCGCCCGCAACGCCCTGCTTTTTTGATTCTTTTTTGTGGGGGAGCTTGTTCCCCCACACCCCCTGCAATGCGCAGCATTGCTTTGGGGTATGGATATGGATTATTGTTGCCTTCGGACGGAGAAGATTGCCTTTTTGTTGAACGACAAACCTGTAGGGGCAGCAATCTGCCGCCCGTGCAGGGGGGAACGAGTTCCCCCACATAAAGAAGAAAGAATGCAAAGAGGAGGCAAAAGCTGCAGAGCGATGACAGGTAAGTATCTGATAATATGGATAGTGGCGGTGGGTTTGCTGTGTGTCGGTTGTCTGCGCGAGGAGGAGGAGGCCTTTTCGCAGGTCAGGGGTGCGATTGTGGGGGGCAATCCGGCTTCTTCGCCCGAAGATGCGGTGGCAGTGGCTT
>WQTY01000122.1 GCA_009786045.1 Pseudomonadota bacterium
CGCCGCCTGCGGCGCCACCTCCCCTGAAAGGGGAGGCACGCAGGGGGTGTGGGGGAACAGGTTCCCCCACAAAAGAAAACGCTCTAAACTCAGTAGACGATTTCCATGATGTCGCGGCCGAGGGAAGAAATAAGCGATATCAGCGACAGATTTGCCTGGATCTGACTGGTCACGTGTGCAATCGAAGCTGCCGCTGCCCGGTTCCTGGCGTTGCTGAGATCGATAAAGGTCGACACGCCATTGGCATAGGCGGCCTCCGTGAGATGCAGCGCTTCGGTTGCCAGCTCAACCTGACGCTTGGCATTGTCGACAGCAAAGATGGAGGAAAAATACTCTCGCTTGGCCTTGCGAACTGCCTGTTTCGTGCTCTGTTGTGTGCTTTCAAAGAGAAGCTGTGTTTCTCGCAGAGCCGCCCGGCGCTCGTCCAAAAGGCCATACTTCGAATAGTCAAAAAGTGGAATGTTCAAAGAAAGCGCCAGCGTCCAGCTGCTCTTTTGACCACTCATCGAAGCAGAAACATCCGTCAGGGTGTACGAATACTGCCAGGCACCCGCCAGAGTCGGGAAAAAACCGGCAATCGCGGCATTGAGATTCAACGTCTGAATGTGCTGAGTCGCACGATTGATCTGAAGCGCACGATTCTGCTGGATCGCCTCATCCTCAAGCGCTTCGTCTGTCATATTCTCCACGCCCCTGATCGTCACAGGCTGAGGAACAGGCAAACCATCCGTATTAAGGATGATCGCCATGGCATCGCGCGTTGTCTCATAGCTCCAAATTGCATCAATCAGCGCCTGGCGCGCCTGCTCTACCCCAAACTGAGCCTGAATCACAGAAAGACGAACATCGACACCACGTTCAAACCGCCCCTGCGCCAACGCCAGCTGATCCAGTGCAGAGATAAGCTGAACTCGCTGGATCTTCACCACTTCGCCCGTCAGAAGCGCCGCCAGATAGATCTGGGCAACACCAGCAAGAAGCGCCTGACGGCCATTCTCTATCCCAAGCTCCGTCACGCGCTTGACCTCATCCAGCATGCGAAGCTGAAACCATCCCGCCACATTGACAATGCTCAAACCCACAGTAAGGCCAAAATTCACGGTGTCCTGCGAAGCCATCGCCATCGACCCCGAGCTGCCTCCCCCAAGATTTCCCAAACCTTCCAGATCTTCGGGCCTGAGCATGCCATTGGCCACCATCGCCAAACCCATCTTCCCCAACAGCGTTCCCATACCAGAAAGCGCATCGCCCAACCCACCCAGATTCATGCTTGGAACCTGGCCAAGGTGCACCCACTGAAGCGTAGCCGATATATTGGGCATCAGCAGTGCCCAGGCCTGCTTAAGCTGCGCCTGTGCAATCTCGATTTTAACCCGGGCGGCTTCCAGGTCAATGTTCTGAGCATCGGCCATGAGCAGCGCTTCCTGAAGCGTCAGCGGCCTGCCTGGCTTAATCTCATCGATCTCGGATATCTCCCGTACTGTCTCCCGAAACGACGTCTCTCCCGGCAAACGCTGCCAACCCGCCGGCTGCTCCAGCAAACGTCCGGGAAGACTCTCCTCGCGAATCACCTCAAGCGTTGCCCGGGCAGCTTCCTTCTGCTCCGTCGTGCGCGTCAGAACAGGATCACTGCCAGGCATTTCTGAAACAAACGCTTCATCCGCAACCAATGGCTCCCCTGACACCATCCCAGGCACAAGCACACACCATGCGGCAAGACAAAGCACCGCTTTACGAACCATAGTGACCCTCTTATTGCGCAATGTCATTGGAAACCTGCCTCTTCACCAGCTGATGCCGCTCAAATTCCTCTTCATACTCAGGTATCTCGAACTTCTTAGGCGCAAACACCGTATACATCACCGGAACAAAGAAGAGCGTAAACATCGTCGATGCCGTCAAACCTCCCAACACCGCCAACCCCATGCCTGACCAGGTCTCAGCACCCTCACCTATCTGCATCGCCAGTGGCACCATCGCCAGAATCGTCGATATCGCCGTCATCAAAACCGGACGCAAACGCGTGTAGGCAGCATTCACAATTGCCTCAACACGATCCATGCCCTTCTCGCGATTCTGATTCGCAGCATCCACCATGACAATGGCATTGTTGACCACAATCGCCACCAGCATTGCCAGACCAATCAAACCCGCCATGTCGAGCGTTCGACCAGTGATTAAAAATGCCGCCACCATGCCAATGATGCCAAGAGGGACAGAAAATAGCACAATAAACGGCCCGGAATAGTTCTCAAACTGACTTGCCATCACCATGTAGACCAGCAATACAGACACCAGCAGCGCCACGAGAAGATACTTCATGGATGTCATGAAATCATCTGCTGTACCGGCAATCGCGTAATACCACTCTGACGGCGTTCCCCTGTCCTCTTGTACCATCTTATCCAGAATCGCCGTGATCTCCGTGATCGAACGCTGCAAATCCTTCTTGACCGTCCGGCCGTTGGCATCCTCAAATGTATTCTTCAGCGTCAAACTCACCTTCTGGTAACGTTTCTGATTTTTGCGCTCAATCGCTGTAGGTGCCAGATTCTCACCCACCTTTGCAACCGTCGAAAGCGGGATAATCGCCCCTGTATTCGTCATCAAAGGCATGCTCTCAATCGATTTGATGTCATGGCGAAAATCCCTATCGTACCGCACGACAATGTCATACTCATCCCCGCCTTCGAGAAAATAACTCGCCGTCACACCCCGGAAGAATATCGTTATCAAATTGCCAACCATCCCCGTTGTCAGCCCCAGCTGAGACATCTTCTCGCGATCAAACTGCACCTGAATCTGAGGTTTCTGCTCCTCCATCGAAAGCGTGATCTCAGAAATATCATCGCGCTCCAACGCCGCCAGTCTGATGCGATTGGTAATTTTTCGCGTCATCTGTATGTCATCGTTGTAGACCTCAATTTCAATGTCTGCGCCACCACCACCGAAACCGTCACCGCTGCTCACCTGATAGGTAATACCAGGGACATCGCGAAGCGCTTCGCGAAGCTCATCGACGATCTGGTTGACGTGCCTGTCGCGAAACCTCGGCTTGACCAATGGCAAACGAATCCTTCCCGTATGCACACCACCCGCCGAAAATAACGCCCCCATCCCAGAACTTGACGAACCGACATCGATCGTAAGCTGCCTGCGATCTGTCTCAGGCACGACCTCCTTAACCCTGTCTACACACTCCTGCACCACACGAAAAGTCTCACTGACACTGTTGCCAATCTCTGTCGTGATCGTCACGTTGACCATCGAGTTATCGGTACCCGCCATAAAATCCATGGGCACCAGCTTAAACCCATACAAAGAGGCACCAAACAGTGCACCTATCACCACGGTTACAATCAAACGCTTCCTAAGCATCAACCGCAACAGGCGTTCATAGCCAAGGCGCATGCTGGTAGTAAATGATGGCCTGACACGCGTTGCCTCTGCCCCGCCCTCAAGCGTTTTTTCAGCAGCCATCCGCTCATATCGCTTACTCCGAAGCAGGTAATACGAAAGCATCGGCACAAATGTTATGGCCACGATATAGGATACCGTCAGCGAAATGCACACCACGAGCGCCATATCCCTGAACATGATGCCCATGATGCCTTCCACAAACAGGATCGGCAAAAATACTGCCACGGTCGTCAACGTCGAGGCCAAAATGGCCATCATAACTTCCTTCGTGCCCCTCACGCATGACTGAAAAGCGCTATGTCCCGCCTCGCGCAGCCGAAAGATATTCTCAAGAACAACAATGGCATTGTCGACCAGCATACCCACTGACAAAGCTAAACCCGCCATCGAAATGACGTTCATTGACATGCCAATCTGCGACATCACGGCAAAAGTAGCCATCAATGACATCGGAATCGCTGTCGAAACTATCAGCGAGGTTCGAATGCTCCTGAAGAACAGCAGCAACACCAAAAATACAATCCCAATCGCAATGATAGTTGTCTGAAGAAGGTTGCCGATAGAACTCTGAATGAACTCTCCCTGATTAAAGATGATCCGATAGTCCAGTCCAATCTCACCCGCCAAAACGATGGGCAGTACCGCCAAAATGCCATTGGCTGCATCCACTGTATTCGCACCGGACTGCTTTCTGGCAAGCATCATCAGACTCGATTTGCCATCCGTTTCAATAATTCTCCGACTCTCCTCAAACGTATCCTCTATTTCGGCAACATCCCTCAGGCGTATCGGAATCAACGCGCCTCTCGGATCCTGTGCCATCCCAAGAAGAATCTCACCTATCTCTTCAACCGAACGATACTTGCCCGTCGTCTGGATGTTAAAATCCATCCCAAAACTTGTCTCAATATACCCACCCACAGACTGCATGTTCTCAGCACCAACCATCTGGACGATGGTCGTCGGGGAAATCCTGAATGCCTCAAGTTTGGTTGGGTCGAGCTTGACATGAATCTCGCGCAGCTCACCACCTGCCACATCCACAGCCGAGATGCCTTCGACACGCTCAAGCCTCGGCTTAATCCTGTCCTCAGCTATCCGCCGAAGCTCCGCCACAGAGTAATCGCCAATCAGGTTAAACATCACCACAGGCTGCATGGAGGGATCCAGGGCCACGATGAGCGGCTCCATCGCATCATCCGGAAGTCTCCCCCTGACCATCTCAAGCCTTCGGCGCGTGTCCGTCTCTGCCTTGTCCATGTCATAACCCCAGGGAAACTCAAGCATCACAATGCTCACGTTTTCTCTTGAGGTCGACATGACATTCTTTATGCCCGTCACCGACACCGCGCTTTCTTCCATGCGGCGCGATATCAGCGTCTCAATATCGGCAGGCGATGCGCCAATGTACGTCGTTATCGCGACGATATAAGGGATATCCATATCTGGATACAAATCAATCTGCAGCCGTGCAAACGAAAAAATCCCAAAGGCAATGACAAGTGTATAAAACATCGTCATCGTCACGCGATTGCGTACTGAATATCCTACAACGCTCATCTATGGTTCCTCTAGACCTATCCAAGCCCGTTCGTAAATCCAGCCAAAGCCAGGCACCACAAAACCAGGGGGACAATCGTCCACAACCTCAAAACAGCAATGGCACGACAAGCTGCCCTAGGGCACCAGGTCGCGCCATCCACAATACAACAATACTAACCCTCGACGACTTGCTCCAGGTCCGATTGAGCAACCACCGGCGCCTGCGTCTCCCTCACCCGCACCTTGTCACCATCGCGAAGCGAATGATGACCACGAATAACCAAACGCTCCCCAATATCAAGCCCCTTCAGCACCTCAACCAGACCACCGCTGCGCTCACCCGTCTCCACCACCTTGCCCAGTACCGTATTGTCATCCTGCAAGACAAAAACTCGCCGCAGCACGCGGCCATCCGCCTGCTGCTCAAGCAACTCCGGCTCAAGCAACAACGCCCGCGATGGCACCACGATAATGTCCTGCGAACGGCCAAGCTCAATCTCCACTCGCGTAAACATGCCAGGCTTATAACGATACTGCCCTATTTCCTCCATCTTCACATTCTCAAACTCAGCCTCCACCGTGTTCGTGCGAGACATCGTATTGACGTAGGGCAAAATGCGCGTCACCTTGGCAACCACAACCTCCCCGGGGTAAGCATCAAAACGCATCCTGACTTCCTGGCCAACCCGCAAATACTGCATATCCCCTTCGTTGGCATTGATCGTGACCTTCAGCGTCTCCATATCAAGCAATACACACAGCGGCATCGCAGACGACGCCAAGTCCCCCACCTCAGAGGACTTCATGCTGACAACGCCATCAATCGGCGCCACCACCCGGGCATAATCAAGGCCAAGCTTTGTCTGCTCCTGCGTTGCCAATATCTGCTGCTTCGACGCCAAAAGCGCCTTCAGACCATCCTGCGCCTGGTCGTACTGCTGCTGAGTGACAAGATTCGAGTCGTACAAGCTGCGCAGACGACTAACCTCACGTTCTGCTGCCTGGAGCTGCGTATCCACATTGCGAACCTGGGCATTGAGCGCCTCAAAACCCTTGCGCGACAACTCATTGCGAATCTCCGCAATCACCTCGCCTTTCCTGACAAAATCCCCATTCTCCCAGGGAAACCGCAAAATCCGCTCTGTCGCCAACGGGATCACCCTCACTTGCTTTGAGGCAGAAATATCCCCAACATACGCGCGCGTACGCACAAACTCCGCACCCGTCACAAGCGTTGTCTCAACCGACACTTCCAGCTTGCCACGCTCCGCCGCCGACCCGGATTCCTCCGATCCGCCATCGCAGCCAGCCAGACACAATGCACACAAAAGCAAAAAAACATATATCTTCTTCATCTCTTCCTCGATCTGACACACCTCCCCCAACCTGCGCTGCCACAGACAGCACTGCCCATACACCCATAAGCGACAATACTAGGACAACGCTCCCACGTCAACATACACTCCGCTCAATGCATAACCCCCGTACAGCCACATTTATTCACGCATTATTCACTTCGAAAATATTCGATTAGAAAAAAACAGTTGTCTTTATATGAAGGCATGACTGCCTCATGACAATTTTTTGACGAGGGGGCAGTTGCCCCCTGCGCCGCTATGGGCGCACCCGCGCCCATACGCGTCTACCCCCTCTGCGGGCCTCAAACGCCGGCCCGCAACGCCCGCTCTTTTTTGTGGGGGA